>DATFEX010000041.1:0-18643 GCA_035250685.1 Nitrososphaeraceae archaeon
CGATGGTGTTTCATTCCACTTTATTAGCGGAATGTTAAGCGTAAGAGATGGTAGCAACACAGCAAACACTGGCTTTGGAACACAGGACATGAATGACGAAACATGGTGGATTCCTCCAGGTTCAGCATCAGTAATTGAATCAACATTCCCAGATCCAGGTCTCTATGTGGGTGTTGACCATGCAATGGCAGATGTTGTAAAAGGTGGTGCATTTGCAGTACTGGCATCAGAGAACTCTACAGCAACTGATCATCCAGAAGGAACATGTGTCTCACCAAAAGGTGAAGGCGTAGTATGCGCAGCAGCACCAGCAGAAACTGAAGAAGCTGCAGGAGCTGAAGAAGGAAACCAAACCGCAACTGGCGACGATGAAGAGCAAGGAGCAGAAGATGAAAATGGAAATGGAGGCGAAGATGGAAATGACTCAGAAAACGGTGATAGTGAAGTAACACAAAATGCTACAATGCTCAATACCACTGGCGGTAACACCACAGGTAATGGAACAATGATGGCTGGAAACATGACCGGCAATATGACTGGCGACATGGGTGGAAATTCCACCATGGGTAGCTAGTCATTAAACATTTCTTTTTTTTCTATTTTTTATTATAAAACAAAATTCAAAATTAATTCTAATTTAGTTAAGTATTCAATTATTTTAGACAGTTGTATTGCTATTTGAAAATGAAACTTAGCATCAGTAATCACTGACAACAATAAATCGTGGGCTGAATTATTGAAAATTAGTGAATTGTTTTGAAATCATGCTATGTAATGTCAAGGTAAATTAATTGACGTTGTTTTTAAACTGAAAGGAATATAATGACTGTATATTTAAAATTCTAAGATCCATGAAAAACCTGATAACGCGAGTAGGGAAGCACGAAATAGTAAATGAAGGAGATTTCAAGTATGTTATCAAAAAAGATGAATCAAAGGGGATGAAGGTTCCAGTTACAATTTATGCAGACGAGAAATTGGTTTCAAAAATGGCGTTAGACAGGACAATAGACCAGGCCGCTAACGTTGCCACACTGAAAGGTGTAATGAAACATGTAATTGTATTGCCCGATGGACATGAGGGTTATGGTTTTCCCGTAGGAGGAGTAGCAGGAATGGATCTGGAAGAAGGTGTGATAAGTCCTGGAGGAGTAGGATATGACATTAACTGTGGCGTTAGATTAATTAGAACTAATTTAAGGGAACATGATGTTAGACCAAAGCTCAAGGATCTTGTGAACGAGCTATTTCGTGCCATTCCATCTGGCGTAGGTAGTTCAAGTTCTAGAAAGGTCACTGGTTCCGAGCTGGATGAATTACTAATTGAAGGTGTAAAATGGACTGTTCAGAAGGGCTATGGTTGGGACTCTGATATTGACGTATGTGAAGAAAATGGTTGCATGAAAGGAGCAGATCCTGTTCATGTTTCGGATCTTGCTCGGAAAAGGGGCGGACCTCAAATAGGTACACTTGGTTCAGGCAATCATTTTCTTGAGATACAAAGGATAGACAAGATTTTCGATGAAAAAGCAGCAGCGGCTATGGGGATTGAAGAAGGTCAAGTCACTGTATTGATACACTGTGGATCTAGAGGATTTGGGCATCAAGTTTGCACCGATTATTTGAAAGTTTCTGAAAAAAAAATAAGGGAGTCTGGAATGAATATAATAGATAGAGAACTCGCATGCGTTCCTAACAACTCTCAAGAAGGTGAGAGTTATAGAAAAGCAATGTATTCCGCATTGAATTTTGCTTGGTCAAATAGGCAGATGATTACACACTGGACACGAAGTACCTTTGAAAAGATCATGGGAATGACTGAGGCTGATATTGACATGAAGTTAGTGTACGACGTTTCACATAACATAGCCAAAGTAGAAAGGCATGCAATAGATGGTGAAGGAACTAGAGACCTCGTAATACATAGAAAAGGAGCTACGAGAGCTTTTCCAGCAGGTGATAGTCATATTCCAGACAAGTATCGCAATATTGGTCAACCAGTTTTTATCCCCGGTTCAATGGGGACAGCGAGCTGGATTCTGCTTGGGAATTCAAAATCATTAGAATTAAGTTTTGGTTCTACTGCACATGGTGCGGGTAGAACAATGTCCAGGTCTGCAGCGAGGCGAAGTTATACAACAGATGGTGTAAGAAAGAATTTAGAGTCAAAGGGAGTCTACATTAAGGCACTGAGCAAGGAAGGAATAGTTGAAGAAACACCCGAAGCATACAAAGACGTAGATTCAGTTGTCGAAGTTTCACACTCACTGGGCATTGCAACGAAGGTTGCGCGACTGATTCCGATCGGGGTGATTAAAGGATGAGTCAAGATGGTGAAGATCCAGAGATAGCGATAATTAAAGCCCGAAAAATGAAGCAGTTGAAAGAAAAGGCAGCTTTGATTGAGAAAAACAAAGAAGTAGAAACAAAATCAAATGCAAAAACAAACGATAAGGAAATAGTCCTAAAATACTTGTATGATAGAGCAGATGAAGTACTCCGGTTAGCAGAATTACAATATCCACCTCAAACTGAAATAATAATAAAGAGAATCGCTGACCTGATTAAATCTGGCGAGATAGATTCTCTCATATCCGGAGGAGAATTATTGGCGATCTTCCGTTCCGTGGGATTGCGTATTCGAGTTGATACTAATATTAGAATTGAAGATCATGGAAAATTTATCTCGTTCGGAGAGAAATTAAAGGAAGGAATCTGAATATCTTACCCTTGAATTAGTGACTTGAAAAATAATGTTACCCGAAAAAAATCACTCAGCTGTTTTTAGTGGACCAAAGAATTTTAAAATTATGGATTTGCCTATTTCTCGAAAGGATAATGATGTACTGCTAAAAACTTTGTCATGTGCAGTTTGCGGCTATGATGTACGTGTCTTTAGAGAAGGCCACAAGAAGGTTAAACCCCCCATTGTTTTAGGCCATGAGATATGTGCAAGGACGTTAAATAGGTTAAGCTTATCAAATGATCAAGTGGTTCCTGAAGGTAAAAGAGTAATTGTTTCTCCACTTATACCTTGTTTGAATTGTCATCATTGCATTGCAGGACACTTTAATTCCTGCGATAACCTTAACGAAATTGGATCAAGTATTAACGGTGGATTTGCTGACTACATATCCATTCCACGCAACAATTTACTAATTAATGGCATCATTCCTATTGAAGATAACATACTTGATGATGAAGCATCCCTCATAGAGCCGCTATCTTGTTGTCTTAATGCACACTTGAATTTTAATATTCCAATTAGTGGTGAATTTGTAATAATTATTGGAGATGGTCCAATTGGATTAATACACTTACAATTATCAAAACTACATGGCGCGAAAACTATTGTTGTTGGCAAAATTCCCTCAAGATTAAGTGAGGCAAAATCAATCGGTGCAGATCTGGTACTTTTGAACAATGAACCAGATGAATCGGTAAAAAAAATTTGGGACTACACTTACGGGAGAGGTGGAAAATTAATTATTGTAGCCACAAGCAATCCTGAAGGAATCGATCTGGCGCTCAAACTAGCCGGAAAAAATTCATTAATTAATTTATTTGCTGGTACATCCAAGAATAAGATCTTAAATATAGATCCGAACTTGCTTCACTATAATCAAATCACTATAAGTGGAAGTTTTAGCTCTACTCCCAGTGTAATGAAAAGTGCCATGAATCTGGTACATGAGAAAAAGATTGATTTAAAAAGACTTATCACTCATCGATTCGCGCTTGATGAGATTGACCGAGCATTTACCGCAACTGAAGGTTACAACGGATTTAGGTCAGTCATAAATTCTTTTTAAGATCAGTTTGATGCGCTAGTAGTCTCCGGTACGAGTTCGTATTTGGATTTATATCCTCTAGGGTTTATCATAAGTCCATTGTAATTAAAGGTCGACGAGTTACCTATGATAACCGTGGTAATCATCCCTAGCATATCATTGTAATCAAGTAATTTCTCTAAAGTGGTAACTACTATCTTCTGACTGTCACGGAACGCACCCTTCACAATTGCTACAGGTGTATCTGGTTTTCTATATTTAAGGAAGATATCTTTCGTATCCTTAAGCTGATGAACTCTCTTTTTACTAGCAGGATTGTAGATTACAGTCACATAATCTCCAAGAGCAGCAGCTTCTACCCTCTTGACAATAATCTCCCAGGGAACAAGAAGGTCACTCATGCTCACCACTGCAAAATCAGTCATCAATGGAGAACCAATTAGCGCTGAACAAGAGTTTAAAGATGAAACGCCTGGAACACATTCAACATAAATTCCCTTATCATGTTTCCACTTCTTATCTGCAAGAATTTCATAAATCAATCCTACCATTCCATAAATCCCCGGATCTCCTGACGAAACCAATGAAACTATCCTTCCTTTTTCAGCAAATTCAATGGCTTGATTGGCTCTATCAACTTCCTGAGTCATTGGATATCGATAAACTTCTTTACCCTGAATTAGATCCTCAACTAATGAAACATAAGTATCATATCCTATTATGATTTCGCTTTCTTCGATAACCTGTTTGGCCCTAAAAGTCATATGATCATGATGACCTGGACCAACACCTACAACATACAGCCTTCCCTTGGTATCTTCCATATGTACAATAGAGATTCAAAGAATAATATAATATTATTTCTAATCTCAGACTGATTACACTCTCTTATTACTATTGTACATATATGCGGACAATATGGAAAATCTTAAAATAAAATCCAAATCATTGTAATAATATGGCAGTATTGGATGAATTTACTAAGACATCTCTGGATAAGATAATAGACAATGTACTATCATGTCTTCCGTTGATAGAAAACATGTTCAAAGATCAAAATAGTGCATTTAGAAAAAAGATTGGAATAGAAAACAGGAGGGACTTTGTGCTGGGCGCTGTTTGGTGCATCGTACTGGAGAAGTATATTATTGCTAACTATACTCACTCGGGGAAGACCATTAACTATGACAGTGGGTTACAAGCTAGCCATTACGTATTAGAAAAGATTTCTAAATCAGATCTCTTGATGTCAATCAAAAATGTTTGACGATAAACTGTTGCCTAATTCTCTATTTCGAACTACTTATTTTAATACGCTGAATTTGGGATTATTCTATTTCATGAAAATTAATTAATGGGAGTTGGCAAATTCATAATTCTATATTGGAAAAAAATCTGGAACATCCAGAATTCTTCAAACTGGGTATCACAATTATTTATGCAATTGTAATTGCATTAAGCATTGATGCTTCAAAGACTATTTTTATTCCATTTTATTCTATACCGGCCAATTTCTTAAATGCTATTATTCTCTTTTATGGATATTTCTTTATAATAACAGGTTGGATTGAGTATCATTTCCTGGCGCAAAAATTTGAGGGAATAAGCAAAGCTTTACTGTCAAGTTTCATAATAGAGCTGGGAATACTGTTCCTTTTCTATTATGTCATAATCGCAGGAAGTGAGGATGGCCCGAATTATTTGATCCCAGATGTTTATTTATTTGTCACGCCTCTTATTTTTCTCCTTTTGACTCTAAAGGATATTTATAGAGGTGGTAACTCCAAAAATGGAAACTTAGTTAGTTACAGGAACTTGTCTAGAAACTTTCTTTTTGTTTCTGTCATTATTTCATTGTCATATCTTGCAGAGACATATGCTACTGGTTTTCAATCATTTGGCGCTTTTGCATTCTATAGAGACTTGATATTTGCATTTTTGATTCTAATACTGATAGTTGTTTACAGGGCAATGAGGTGGCGAGAAATTAATTCTACACTTGCATCTTCCTGATTGAGTTAGTTAGTCTAAAGACCGAGTTTGCTAAATTGAGATTGAATATAATACTCATATGTGAGATATTTTTAGAGGGAAAAGCATACTTGTTTTAATGAACAATGCATGGCATTGATATAATCACTACTAGTTTGATTACGCCTATTTATAAAGAAGGAATTAACAAGCCTATTATGTACCATGGAGAAGGTTATCTTTACCGATATTGATGGAACATTACTTGATTCTCGTTTTCCAGACATTAACAAAATGAAAGAATTGGTAGATACGACTTTACGGAATGGTATTCATCTTGTATTGTGTTCCTCAAAAACAGAACTAGAGCAAAATAAAATCAAATCCGAAGTATATTTACACGAACCATATATCGTAGAGAATGGAGGCGCTACAATAATTCCAGTAGATTATTTTAAGAAAACCAAGATCAGTAATTCCAGGATTATTCAGAATAATCATATTATTGAAAGTGGCGGCGCTGCAATAAAGATTAGATCTCTTCTAAAACAAATCAAGAACAAATATGATATCGACTTTACAGGAGTATCCGATATTTCTGTATCCGAGCTTTCGAAAATTACTAAACTCTCTCAAGAATATGCTAGCAGGATGATGGACAGGAAATATAGTGAAACAATAGTCCAGATAAATGCCATGAAATTTACAGATTTCGCAAAAATTATTGAAAAGGAAGGTTTAAAAATCATACCCGGAAATCAATATTTTGATATTACTGTAGGTAACGATAAAGGAACAGGTGTCCGTATTTTAATTGATACTTTTCGTAAGGAATATCCCAACAATGTTATTTTCTTTGGGATTGGTGATAGTAGAAATGATGAGCCCATGTTATCTCTAGTGGACATTCCATTTTTAGTCCAAAGGTTCGATGGTAACTGGGATGATTTACAATTTGACAAGCTACATAAGATAAATGGTATAGGTGTAAGGGGATGGGAAATTGCTCTTGAACTTGTTCTTAAATATCAGGATGACAGGTCATAATGGTTTGATTTTATTTTATTTATTGAAATTTAAGTTTGATCAAATTCTGTCCTCCTATCTTGGTAACTTCAATAAGATTTTCTCTTTCTAGTCTCTTTATTAATCGCCATAGACTTGTTTTGGGAAGTATAAATTTACTTCTAATTTCACCTTCAAATGCTGCTCCTTCCTTTTCTGAGATATAAAGTAGGATTTCCTTCTCTTCTGGTTTTAGATTTCCTTTCTCTCTAATAACCTCAGAAACAAAGTTCTGCAGATCAGATTTTCTAATGCTGATATCCGTGTTTGTTTGTTCCTCACTAAAAAATTGTTTGTTATGAAAATTCTTTTCATCATAAATATTATCCTGATTATCAGAGCCGTATGGATTGTTTTTGTTAACAGATGCTTGCATTTGTGAATCAGAGTTTCTTCGATACTTTCTTAGCATGAAAAATCCAACTGATGCTGCTAGTGGAATTAAAAGCAAATATAACATGTTTGAATACAATAATGGCTGTTCTTGTTCTACCTCCAAACTGTTGAGGGCCAAATTAGCGTATTCTATTGCCTTAGGATAATATCCCTGAGAAAATTCCATGTTTGATTTTGACACAAATTCGGATGCTTGTGATGTATCAACGCTCATTGCTTGAAATTCTTCAATCTTACGAGTAGCGTTACTTATCATATCCTTGGAGACTTCAAATGACTCTGTTATTGTTGAGGACATATCACTTGCATTGGTTGCAAGGCGCTCTGCATCAATAAAATTACTCTGGTTCAATGCAGTCTTTGCGTTAAGGAGTATGTCCTTGACATTACCCAAGTTTATACCTAAATGTTCATTCTCTGCTTTAGCTACATCCAATTCTGCAGAATTTATGGATATTGTCGCCTGTTCTCGTGTTCCGGCAAAGCCAATCACATAATCAATAGCAATTCTTCCTTTATCAAATGATAATAAATTCTGCCCTCCTAATTTTCTAATTAATGAAGGTGATTGTTCGCCTAAATTAGTTACCACTGCATCATTGGGTAATTTTACCGTAAATGGAAAAGCAGAATCTATAAGAAAACTCCATTCTCTTTCCTGCTTATTTACCAGATCTGGAGTTTGATATGTAATTCTTATCTGCGATTCATTTTGCGAATCAATCATTATTTCGTTAGTTACAGAATTGAACGTATATGTTAAATATTTAGAAAGATAATTTCTCACCAATATGTCATTAATATTGCCACCAATTAATGGTAACGAGATATCGCTAGTATTAGTCTTCAGGCGAAGGTCATACTGCACAATTGAGTCTCCATTAGATAAAATCCCAATAAATACAGAGTTAACCTGGTATTGAATTTGGGAAAAAACCTTATCAAAGATATTACCCCAAAGAATAACGAGTATTATTGAAATGATTAATATTCCAATAAATCTCAATACAATAACAACCTCAATGAAAAATAATAATGGATTATTGAATTATCAATATTAGAAAAATCGCACCATACCAACAGACAGGACAAATCGCAAATCATAAAAAGTTTGTGATTGATATTCATGTGATTTGTTAGGTTGTATTATTAGTATTCAGATATTTTTTTAGATCACTTTTTGAGTACTGTTCGATCCATTTGAATTTTCTCTGAAGAGTACTTGTATAAATTTTTGTCCAATCCAATTCTACGTATTCGCACCACGATTTGAAAACTCGTGGATCTATATAATTCCTTAATGAAGTTCCAAGATTATAATCTCTGGTTTCTTGCTGGAGTCTTATTTGAAACTCTAGTTTTTCGATTCTTTGTTCCTTCCTTAACTTTTGAAGCTCCGTTTTCCATTTCTTGTCTTTTAACTCGAGTTTTAATTGTTTAATTTTCTCCTTTTTATTGGCCAAAGACTGCTCAAATTTTTCCCATGATTTCTTGCTTGCTGGGTTATTAGGATCTATTCCCTTTTTATGATTACAAGTTATGGCAGCTTGAAGATTTGCAATTTTTGCAACATATATTTTCCTAAATTCGTTTTCAGTCTTACTAACTTTTAGAACTGGCGAAGATAAGTGCTTCTTTACAATCGCAGTTGCAATGTAAGTTCTAAAAACCTTTGCAGTCAAGTTAGGAAGATTGTCTTTATCTATAGACCTAAGGAATTTATTTACTTTAGATGATGTAATGTCTTCAAATATTTCATCGGTTTGACCCTTTCCTTTCATGAAGAACAGTAAATTTTCATAAAGCGCTTTTGTATCAGTACTGGAAATTTCCAAGGTTTTTTGCCAGGGAACACTATCCTTGCCAAGAAAATTGAATTCTATGTGAGTCTTGTCATTGATTTTTGGAAATTTGAGATGTTCTACTCTGAGGGTAGAGGCCCCGATTGTGTCTGCTTCATCAGGATCTTTTTCGTCACCCACTCTCATGGCGAGCTTGTAAATAAGATAGCAAACGGTAGCAACCTTTCTTTTGGTTGTATCTTTAGAGTACAACATTTGATTAATAATCTCCTTTTCAATGGCCCGAATGTAGTTTTCCAGTTTCTTTGCTGTGTCATATTTCGCCTTATCATTGTCTTGTCGCAGGTAGGATGAATCATGCAACCAGACATATTTTCTCTTTCCAGTTAGAATCTCTATCCATGAAGCCAGCCATGTTGAATAATGATCATGAACAATAGCCTTCCACGGACCTTCAGGTACAGATGCATTCTCTCCTAAATTGAGTGTAACATCGTTAGGAGTAACTCGAGGTTTCCATCTGCCTCTTAGTGGGTGTAGTCCTCTACCCATGAATATTCCAGGAGGTTCAACCAACCAATTTGCGACATCAACTTCTATTCCATTTATCTTCGCTTTTCCATAAATCGATTTCAGTTTTTCCTTTTCCATTTTTTTTTCTTGACTTATCCTTCTTTTCTCTTCTCTCGGAAGTGATTTTATTCTTAGTTTTTCATTTTCCTTCATGTTTGATTCCTTATCTACCAAGTTAAATGCCTCCGTCATGTCAATCTCATCAATTTTTTGTACTGATCTGAATTTAGTAGGAAGTAATTTCTTGAAATCCGCAATAAAATTAGTTTGAAAGACAGGATCTTTTACATAATGAGTATCCTTCTTTTTTGCCCAAGAATAAACAAATTCTTCTTGTTCACGATTTAAGAATAGTATTTCTCCCTTAATTTTGATATTTATTCCACGTTGAACATAGTCAGGGGGGAAAGCTACACCATTATGTTCCAGCTCTGTCCATTTATTGGAAGTGGCAACTTTAGACGATATGGTCAACTACACTAAAAATGTCTAACTAACTATTCTTAAACCTTATCCGATCAGATTATCTCATATTTTTTGCTCGCTATTCAATTGATTTATTTATTATGCTGAAAAATAATGAGTGTGAATTCAATTCAACTGGTAAATTTTCCAGCAAAGCTGACATTCAAAATACGAGACGTCTCTGAAATCAAGCCAATGCTTGATAAATTCATCGAGTATTACAGAAAACCCGAATCAGGAGAATTCAGTTGTAGAATTTTGTTACCGCGTCATTTGAAATCCGAAAACGATGCAAAAAGATTAGGGGCCACAGTATATTCAGAGATAATGTTTTCACTTAAAAAGAACAAGTTAACTATGAATTTGAGAGATATTCGATATATCCATGACTCTGATAATTATGGCTGGTTGTTATTGAATCCAAAAGTGGCAGAAAAATTATAGAATGACCTAAGAATTCTGGTCACTTGAAATATTCTTAAACTTATTCATGGTGAATGGATCTTCGAGTTTCAAGATGTTACTAAATGTTATGGAAATAACTAGTCCTAGAAGTAGACCTCCAAGGAGATCACTCAAGTAATTTAATCCCAGAAAAAGATTCGATAGCATAAGCATAGGTGGCAGTATCCAGACAAGTTTGGCATACTTTTTACTTCTTAGTTGAACAATTGTCCCAACAATATATGCTAATGACGTGATTGCGGCGGTGTGATTTGAAGGGTAGGAGAATGAACGGGCTTCGGTTAACAAACTATCGCTTTCGAGCTGAAAACCTTCTGGTAAATCAGGTATCTTTTTTAATTCAGGGGGGTTGGGCTGCGCAATTAATGGCTTCATATACGATACCAAAATCGCCAAGGTCACGATAGTGATCATTAGTATCATTCCCATTTTTCTTGTCCTTCTAATAATTGTGAGAACTATGGCAATAAAAATTAGATTCACCACTTCTCCAAAGGATGAAATGACTACAAAAGTGTAAAGTACAGATTGATGCGGACTAAAACCGCTAACCGCGTTGAAAATAAAAAAGTCTATTGAAGATAGAACATGGAAATAAACAAAGATGGTAAGTGCAATGAACACCCCTAATATTGCTATGAATTGAAGTGATTGGAGATGTATCAATCATGATTACCGAAAAACTTTATGCACAAAATTAGGCATAGCTATTACTGTAAATAAAACAAAATAAAATCTTTCTAATAGTGCGATTAGTCAATAAAGCGATGATTCATTTTTAATTTGTTCTGCTGATTGTGGATCGTTTTCTGAATAATATTTCACCATTCCTACTTTTAGTACCTTTAGCGACAAAAGTGCACATTTGATTCTAGCAGGCCCCAGGTTTGTCAATCCAATATTTTCAAGGATGTCTTCCTTTTTCAAGTCCTTTACTACTTTGAGATCCTTACCCATTACCAACTCTGTCAACATGGAAGCACTGGCTTGACTAATTGCGCATCCTTTACCCTCAAATTTTACGTCTTTAATGACTCCACCATCTACCTTCAAATGCATGTCTATTTCGTCGCCACACAGAGGGTTACTATCATGCACTGTAACATCCGCATTCTCCAACTTACCCTTGTTTCTTGGATTCCTGTAATGATCCAGTATAATTTCTCTGTATATATCATCGCTCATATCTTGAAGATTCTCCCTGCCTCTTTAATAGCATTAACAAACTTATCTATTTCTTCCTTAGTATTATAAATGTAAAAGCTTGCTCTAGAAGTCGCTGGAACGTCTAATCTTTGCATTAGAACTTGGGCACAATGATGACCAGATCTTATTGCTATTCCATGATCATTCATTATTGTAGCAAGGTCATGGGGATGGATATCTGCTATATTAAATGAGATAACTCCTCCTCTGTAGTTAGGGTCTCTTGGTCCGTATATAGTAAGATAATTTATTGATAGAATAGAGTCAAGAGCATATTCCGTTAGATCAATTTCATGTTTCCTAACATTCTCCATACCAATTTTATCTAGATAGTCAATTGCGGCACCAAATCCCACTACATCAGCAATATTCGGAGTACCAGCCTCAAATTTGTACGGGACTTCGTTATAATTTGTGTGAAACTTGAAAACTTCTTTGATCATATCCCCGCCGCCCATAAATGGTCTCATTTTCTCGAGAAATTCTTTTTTAGCGTATAGTACTCCCACTCCAGTCGGACCTAACATCTTGTGTGCAGAGAATACTAGAAAATCACAATCCATATTCTTGACGTTTACTGGCATATGTGGCACTGATTGTGCACCATCCACCAATACGGGAATATCATTTTCATGGGCAGTCTTGATAATCCTTTCAATAGGTACAATGGTTCCTAGAACATTTGACATGTGGCTTAGTGAAACTAGTTTCACTTTTTTTGAAGAAACCAGATCATTCAAATGGTCAAGATCTAAAAACCCGTTTTCGTCAATTCCGACGTATTCCAATCTTGTTCCAATTTCCTGAGATAGTATCTGCCAGGGGACTATGTTACTATGGTGTTCTAATTCAGTAATGGCTATGCCATCATCTTTTTTCAGATTTGTTCTTGCCCAAGAGTGCGCAATAAGATTTATCGATTCTGTGGTGTTCCTTGTGAAGATTATTTCTTCAGGACGCACATTAATAAAATTGGCAATTTTTTCTCGGCTTTGCTCATATAATGCTGTTGCCTCTTCAGCTAATTGGTAAACTGCTCTGTGAATATTAGAATTATAATTTGTATAAAAATCAGTGATTGAGTCGATTACAGAATATGGCTTTTGTGTAGTAGAAGCATTATCGAGATAAACTAGATCCTTGCCATTAATTTTTTTCTTAAATATTGGAAAATCATTTCTCAGCTCATAGCTATTTACAACGCTTCTTTGCATCAATTTCTAAATTAAGTCCCAAGAGATATAAACTTAGATTTTGGCGTTTTATCGGTAAGTAAATTTGGAGTATTTTTCTGCAATCGGTAGGCAATAATTCGACAGGTTCTCAATGCACATTATCTTGCCGTGGGTTATCCTTACAAACCACTTTTTGTAATACAAACCATCGTGGTAACCGAATAAATCTAATTTTTTGAATATTTTTGATGTTAGGGTTCTCCCCTTTTTGTCCCTATCCAGCAACAGTATGACTTTTCTACCACTCCTCGATACGTAATCTACAAAATTTGTAATTCCCTTAAAATTATTATAAACCAATATTTCGCCACTGAACCCTACTTCTCTCAAGGCAGATTCATCCTTCTTTCCCTCTACCGTGACAATTGCTCCTTCTGTGCACTCATGATTTAGGGATTCGATAAACTCTCGAATTCTCAGGGCCATTTCTTCCCTTTCATGCATCATCTATTGAATTAGATATCAATTCAAAGTTAATGAATCTTGTCTTAATATCTAAAAAAGTCTCTAAATGCTTAGTTGCCTCTATGCATCTCATTTGAAAAGTATGTCAATAATTTGATTTTTGGCAAAGACTTATTTTTCATTTGTTTAAATCTACATTATTCAAATGCTGGAAAGTTACCTAATGAGTATAGGTGGTTCCGAATGGATAATTATTGGACTTCTAATAATTATTCTCTTGTTTGGTTCAAAGAAACTACCTGAATTTTCGAGAACGATTGGAAAAGCTATGGGGGAATTTGAAAAGGTTCGCACGATGTCCCTTAAACAAAGAATCGAAGATGATTCTAATTATGTTGGACCTAGGATTGCTCAGGCTGTTGACAATGAACGTCACAAACTCGAAATGCTAGCTGAGTATTTGGGCATAAACCATATCAACAAAAATGATGAAGAACTACGGCTTCTTATTTTAGAGAAAATTAACAGATAATTTGCCAATCTTCCAACATGTTTTTTTGACATTTCCCTTCAAAATTTAAATATCTGATTTTTTCAACTCACGTAATGTCAAATTCTGCAATTAGTGGAATCAATCCATTTGAAAATGCACTTACTCAACTTGATGAAGTTTCAGCTATTATAGGTCTTGACAAAGGTCTCCATCAGTTTTTGGCTCAACCAAAGAGGATATTGACAATATCTATTCCTGTTAAGATGGATGATGGAACAATCAAGGTTTTCACTGGTTTTCGTTCTCAACATAATGATGCATTGGGACCATTTAAGGGGGGAATACGTTATCACCCTCAAGTAACAATAGATGAAGTCAAAGCACTCTCTATGTGGATGACATGGAAGTGCGCTATTGCAAATATACCGTTTGGTGGCGGCAAGGGTGGCATTATTTGTGACCCAAAAAGTATGTCTGAAGGAGAACTGGAAAGAATGACCAGGAGATATGCGTACGGAATCTCTGATATTATTGGACCTTACAAGGATATTCCTGCTCCTGATGTTTACACAGGAGGAAAAGAAATGGCTTGGATTATGGATACTTATTCGGTTATCAAGGGAAATTACATTCAGCCTGAGGTTATCACAGGAAAACCGATACAAATTGGAGGTTCCCTCGGGCGTAATGAGGCGACGGGCCGAGGTCTGGCAATTACTGTAAGAGAGGCCGTCAAGAAACTGAACATTGACATGAAAAGTGCAACCATTGTTGTTCAAGGTTTCGGGAACGCTGGACAATTTGCTGCTCAACTTGTCGAGGAACAAGGGGCCAAAGTTATTGCTGCAAGTGATTCAAAGGGATGTATAATAAACAAAAACGGAATTGATACTAACTCGCTTAGAAAACATAAAGAAAAAACTGGTTCTGTGTCAAATTTCCAAGGCACTCAATCAATTTCTAACAAGGAACTGCTTGAAACAGAATGTACTATATTGATTCCTGCTGCTTTGGAAAATCAAATAACGAAAGATAATGCTGGAAATATAAAGACAAAAATTGTTGCAGAAGCTGCCAATGGACCAACGACTCCTGAGGCTGACAAGATTCTATATAATAACAAGATCATGGTGATTCCGGACATTTTGGCCAATGGTGGGGGAGTCACAGTCTCGTACTTTGAATGGTTACAGAATTTGCGTAGGGAATATTGGACTGAAGCTGAAGTCAATAATAGACTGGATGCTAACATCACAAAAGCGTTTTTGGGGGTTTATGATACACATATGAAACACAATACTGACATGAGAAAAGCAAGCATGATCGTTGCAGTAAACAGAGTCGTAGACGCCATAAAAATAAGAGGATTGTGGCCTTAGTAAGACTAGTAGCACTAGACCAATCGAGCTTTTAAAAAAAGTAATAATAAAAATATTTTATTCAGTTGAAAAGGAATGGCCACATGAACATGATTTGGTTACATTAGGATTGCTTATCTTGAAACCCGAACCCATCAGACTTTCGATATAATCGATATTTGTTCCTTTGAGGTATTTTTGACTATAGCTGTCTACAATCATTTTAACTCCGTTTTGATCGATAACATTGTCATCTTCGTCTGGTTTCTCTTCAAATCCCATGCCATATGAAAGTCCAGAACAACCACCGCCAGAAACATAGACTCTCAGGAATAAACTATCCTTATTTTCTTGTTTCATAAATTCCATTACTTTTTCAGCAGCCTTTGGAGTAATCGTAATCAGTTCCGTTTGATGTGTACTTTCCATTATGAGTACATGTCCAAATAAACTATAATAACCTTTTGAAAAATGGGAGGATCGAGAAGAAATAGAAATGGTTTTTGAAATAAAAATTATTTCAAGCTTTCCTTAATCCTGTGCCATTTTGCCAAGCTTCCAGCTGCAGTTATCCATGTGATCACAGATTGATAAACCGGTATGTTGAACTCTTCAATTTTTTTAGAAATCTTTTCCGTAAATGGACCACCCATCGCCCCAACTAATATCGGTTTTTTCTTTTGTTTCTGAAAATCGGCCAGGATATCAACTATTTTTTCTTCCAATGGATCATCTTGGAACACAAACCAAGGCATAATGATATCTATATTGGGATCATCCATAAATGCTTGAATAGCAAACCTGTAATCATCAGCACTTGCAGAACCTGTAACGTCACATGGATTTCCAATTACGTAGGTTGCAGGATAATGTTCTTTGAATGATTTTATAGTTTGATCACTTAATTGGGCCAATTCCAAATTTAGTCTTTCAAAATTATCTATTGCTGCAATTATTGGTCCTGCTCCATTTGTTACCATTGCAATCTTATTTCCTTTTGGAACTGGTTGCCAGGTTAGAGCCTTCAGAGATGAAGTTAATTCTTCATAAGAATCCACGGAAATGATTCCTGTTTGTTCAAAGGCGCCACTTATTACTGCAAACGAACCTCCAAGAGAGCCGGTATGAGATGCTGCCTGCTTTGCACCTTTTGTAGATCTACCATTTTTAAAAACTACAATAGGTTTTTGATATTGTTTTATGACATTTTTCGCAGAGTTCATAAACTTACGTCCATCTCCTAGTCCTTCCACATACAAGCCAATTACATTAGTACTAGGGTCCTGCGCCAAATAATGTATCATATCAGCTTCATCAACATCCGATCTGTTACCATAAGAAATCATCTTGCTAAGGCCAAATGAATCAGAAGTCTCCATGAATGCAATTCCAACGGTACCACTTTGGGATAAGAAAGATACATTCCCTTGCTTAGGTCTTAACATTCTTAAATGACCTTGAAATGCACAGTCCAATCTGTTTTCTCCATTAAAAATGCCAATGCAATTTGGACCAATTATTCTCACCTTTAATTCGCGAGATAGATCTTGGACGCGTTTCTCAATAGCAGCACGTTCTCCTCCAAGTTCTTTACCACCGCCAGATATTACTACCATATTATGGATATTCTTTTTTCCACATTCCACAAGGAGATCTGGAACAAACTTTAGATCTACTGTTACAATAACGACGTCTACAGGTTCTTCAATGTCCAT
Organism: Nitrososphaeraceae archaeon; assembly: GCA_035250685.1. GTDB lineage: Archaea > Thermoproteota > Nitrososphaeria > Nitrososphaerales > Nitrososphaeraceae > TA-21. The sequence continues at coordinate 16,941 of DATFEX010000041.1, forward strand.
GAGACTTTTGTAAGCTTTTACACCCATTATTTCGGGATATCCTTTAGCGTTTACTGGAAATACTTTGCCCTTGTAATCATGTTTTGTAAGACTTTCCATGACAGAATTTCCTATCTTGCCTACCTCTGGTGACGCACCGATCAATGCAACAGATTTTGCGTTAAAGAATAGATCCATGTAGCTTGAATCAGGGCTGGCCATTGAAATTGCGTCATCTGAGGCATTATCCTTAAGGATAATTTTTGCGTCCACAACGTAGTAACTATCAGGGTATACCACGACTGGATTAAAGTCAATGCTTTCATACTTTCCGGCCATATCCACTCCAAGGGTGCCAATGTTCACGATTGCTTCACTCAACATGTCCAAATCAATTGGCTTTGAACCCCTGAATCCCTTCAAAATGTCTTTACCTCTTAGGGATTCCAACATTCTTGTTGCTTCACTTTTGGAGACGGGCAGAACTCTAAAAGAGACATCTTTGAATAATTCCGTATAAATGCCACCAAGACCAACCATTATCGAGGGCCCAAATTGAGAATCATTTTGGAGACCAACAATCAATTCAACGCCTTTTGGAACCATCTTTTCCAGTAATACTCCCTTGACATCAAATTTTTCCTTCAATCGATTGAACATATCATCAAATGCTTGCTTAACTTCCTCCTCAGAACTTAATCCTACTTTAACTCCGCCAACATCAGTCTTGTGTAAAATATCTGGGGAAACTATTTTTGCAACCAACGGAAATCCAATTTCTTTTGATTTCTGCACTGCTTCATCACTGTTTGTCACAAGTGCATATTTTGGTACTTTAATTCCATAATCACCAAGAATTTCCTTTGAGGATTCCTCTGTTATCACTCTTGGAATGCCTTTTGAGGACTCTACAATATTTTGGATCTTTTGTTTATCAACCATTTTATGAAAAAAGGTTTTCTTTGTTTTTAATTAACTTTACTCAAGCCAGGCATTATTTTGGGCTGGGATATGTCAGATACTTTCCAAAATATTATTTTTCTTTTTAAAAAAATTGGTTAATTTAAGGGCAGTATTACGATAATCAAAAATTCGTGAATTCCTGGAAGTTTCTGATCGCATCTGTCCAGTCAATTCATTATGAATTTGTAAATATTGAATTCCTTTAGGAGTAGTGACATAGTGAGTCTCACTGTTCATCGATTTTAATAGATTGTATTTCTTTAGTTCAAACATGAATTTCATGAACTGTGACATTGTAATCTGTGACTGTAATTTTGAATATATCTCCTCATAGTCACAGTTTTTATGCGCTGTTTTTAGGATGATAACTATTACATCAAGCTTTGTAAATGATTCCACAGAAGATAAGAAAATATATGAAATAAAAACCTCGTCAATAACTCTTATAGTAAATGGATTTTTACATTTTCCAGTAATTTTGTTGGAATATTCGTAAGAAAAAATTAGGTGTTGAATTGATCATTAATACTTAGATATTTTCTATAACATGAATAAAACGAAATACCCAAATTGCCTTATTTTAATAACCTGTAGTAAAAGCAGTTACTGTAAATAGTATTATAAATTACGTTTTGGAAAACTCAATTTCAAAGAGAGGAAAAATCCTCATTTGTTGGTTTTCCAAATACATATGTGTTTGATGTCAAATTATATACTTTTGATTCCTCATACATTTCAAGGTAATTTTTTCCCTTTTCTGT
>DATFEX010000042.1:0-4290 GCA_035250685.1 Nitrososphaeraceae archaeon
GAACTTGATACCTACAAATTTTTTGAATATGCTTGTATAGAGAGGGATCTCTCGAACAATATCAGTTATTCCACGACCATAAACTAAATCTACCATATATAATTGGAATATTATGCTTAATTTATAAAGTTACATTATTCATCCGACAGCATCAGCTATGTTGAGGGGCTTGCTAAGTCCATCAATTGTAACATTGAAAATGAAATTCGCTTATTAATTAGATACCAAGTCAGCAATAAGCTAGGTCAATTATCAGAATCGATCAATTACGTAATTATCCTACGCAATTACAATATGCAGTTTACTTTAAATGATATCTATCTTTCCGTGAAATCGAATTTCAATCTTTTTATCTTTTCAGGCAGTATGAAATTTGTAATTGACCATATGAGATATACATTATGAAGTTGATCATGCTTCTCTAGTTAATTATTATTTGCAGCCTGCATTCTACTGACTAGTTTATACACATTGTCATGACATTGACATTCACAAATTCTTGTTACCGTTGACTCATTGATAGTATCTATTATATTTCCATTACACAAATCATGTTCTTGTTGAATACACTTTGCGGATTTATCCATCGGATCTTATTATGTCTACACGTATTAATGCTATTATCGGTTATTCGTTATATTTTTAAAATCTACAAATTTGTATGCTTCTCGTAATTCAATAAGCAGCTCGGTAGTTTATTTTACATTAGGTTATACTACACTAGAGAAACAAGTGTTAAAAGCCAAGATCTGACCTAAAGATTTTTCTTCAGGAAATCTCTGCAGCATTTATCCGAACAGAATTCTAGTCTTCCCTTTACTGTGCTTAGATAAGTGACCCCGCTAACAAAATTATTGAATTCATCTCCACACTCCAAACAAGAGTTATACAATAGTTATCTTACATCACGTTCGTTAATAAGTCTTGGTAATTGGTAGTAATCAGCGGACCAAAACTGCTTGAACTGGATACCGCGTAAATCAAGAATTGTCAATCGCACGCGAACAGAGAAGCATTAAATATGCTTCGGAGTGTATACATAAGGAGAGATTTTACAATGGCAATTCTTATGGTCTATAAAAGGAATTCAGAATTTGTCGATTTATCTGAACTCGTTGAAAAACTTAGTAGTTTGGGGCTAACTGATACTCTGAAACAATATTATGATAATCCATTTAAAAAGGATGTTAAGAGCATTGTAGCAGGGCCAAGTTTCCTGCAATTCCTTAACAAATTATTTCAAATCCAAATTACACCCGGGGATATCATTCACTTAGAATCCGCGGATCAGAGCAAATACTATATGCTTTCTGCAACTGGCACATGGGATGAAATAATCAAGTTACAATAACTAACTATTGAACAGAAATATTTCGCTCGAATTTTACCCTTTTAATTGAATAGGATTCTACTAATTATTATTGGATACGTAACCTATTTAACAACGTCCCGACTAGTCGGACAACTCCATATCATAATCAAACGTTAAGCCCCTTGTTTTTTGTGCCGCCGCCGAAAATTCATCATCCTTGGCATATTTTCTTATTGTGATTTTGGACACCTTAGATAAGCCATACTGTAACATCGCCTTTTCATCAGAAAAGTCCCTTACGCCTGAATATTTGTCGTCATAATCGCTTGTTCTGTGTATCTTTACCCTAACCTTTTGTTTCATTTGATCCCCTCAATTAATTATTACGGGCTCTTTACTTAAGACGCTTTTGATTTTCTCTGGGTATAAATGGCCAGTTTTAAGATTGATTGCGGACTTATATCTAAGTCAAAAAATACAAAAAAAATGATGATCTTTAAAATAGCTTTATTAACTTGCGTCAGGCAAATCTCGTATCTGATTTAATTCTCAAACGTGTTGGGAACAACAATCGTGTCAATTGGACTCGCAAACCCTGGGCCCGAGTAATAAGTCAAAAATGATTCACATATCTCCGGGCACAGACCAATGAATTTATTAAGACAAAACCTGAAAATAAGACAATCTATGTTGTATTGACGATAACGTTCTTTATAAGATATTAGAAATTCCAAAACCATTCAATCTGAAAAATCACATTGCCCCGAAGTCTGAGGATTTAATCTGTGAAAAATAAGTTAAGCCGTTAAATAGTTTTTTGTTGACACCAAATTATGGAAAAAACTCCGTTATCAAACACGATGTACGATATCTTAAAGGTCATGGGCAAAGATGCTGAGTTCCTGTACGATACTATAGATAATTACATAGAGGACGCAAAGACAGCAAACAAAAGCGAACTGGTAAACACATGGAACAAAATAAAAAATGACAGGTTAGGTCATGTAAATATGCTGAAAGAAGCATTAGAAAAGGAAATTCATGGCTGAAGAGAATGACCTCTGTAATTGCGGTCATGGTAGAATTCACCATCAACACTTGTTAGGAACAAAAATTAGATACCCGTGTCTAAAATGTACCTGTCCGAATTTTAGAGAAAGTTAGTCAACAGTAGGGATTTCTGCTAACTCATAATTAGAATATTGTAGTATGTCAACTATGGTCGTCGTAGTTAAATGCAAAAAATGTGGACAAGAATTTCCGTCGAAATTAGTGCAAACTGTAAATGAAGAGGGATTGAAGAGTTTTACATTTCAAAAAAATAATGAAATATGTATTTCATGCGGTCAGCCCTCAAGTTATAGTGTTAATGAATATTTTTGGAAGATATAAAAAGTCACGAGTCCTACCCCTACATTAATAGCCAAAAATAATGGATTTCTAATCGGCATATTAGATGACTTGTTAAATTATTTGAAACCTAATTCAATACTCCCATGTCATTTGAGGCATCGAAGAAAATGATGGATGAAGAAAATAGAATAATTAATGTTTTCAATGAAACTAAAACTATTTTACGGAAGAACTAATAATAAGAGTAATGACTGACATTAACAAAAAAATAAAGTTTCATGGTTCAGATGTTGACAATGTAATTATTCGATATGCAACACGAGTTCATAATATGCCAAATGGTTTTTTGATTGAAGAATTCGACGCAACAAAAGATCCTCAGGATTGTGAAACTCTAAACGTACAAGTGGTTGCTGACTTTGCTACCGTTACTTACTATAGAGATGAAAAGGAAAATTTAGTTATACGTAGGGAGTTGATACCTTCACATGCCATAGAGCATATTTGGGTTAACGATTTATGAAATGAAAATGATAATCATAAAACACTCCTATTAAATAAAATTTTAAGTTCAACATATGACTTCAATCAAAAATTTTAGTAGCTCGATATCCTTAGTTTAACCATGGAGTCGAAGATACGTCTATTAACAGAAGCTGAATTGGGAGAAGCAGATAAGATATTTAGACTATCATTTGGGACATTTCTTGGATTGCCTGACCCGCTTAGTTTTTTTGGCGACACAGACTATATACGCACACGATTTTGGGCGGATCCGTCGTTATCTTTGGCTGCAGAAGTAAATGGAAACTTGGTCGGAACAAACTTTATTGCAAACTGGGGTAGTGTGGGAATATTTGGACCGCTAACTATCCATCCGGATTATTGGGACAGGAGTATTGCAAAGCTTTTGTTAAATAAGACGATGGATATCTTTGAGCAACTACAAACGAAACACATTGGAATCTTCACCTTCTCCGAAAGTTCTAAACAAATACATCTTTACCAAAAATATGACTTCTGGCCTAGGTTCTTAACAGCAATAATGTCAAAACCTGTCAGATTAGAGCAGGCAACAAGAGATACTCTCAGAAGAATAAGTTGGAAAAAATATTCGGACATGCAAAAAGAGAAACCACGAGAGGCTCTTGCAAACTGTTATTCTCTAACAGATTCAATTTATAGCGGATTAGACCTCAAGAATGAAATACTGTCTGTAGCAAATCAGAAACTTGGAGACACAATTCTCTTAATTGACAATAAAGATAACAGCAAGCTGATAGGGATTGCCATATGCCACTGTGGATCAAAAACTGAAGCTGGAAGTAATAATTGCTATATTAAATTTGGTTTAGTAACATCAAGTGAAGACAGCCCTGAATCTGCTAATTTTAATGAACTCATAGATTGTTGTGAACAATTTGCAGCATCCCAAGGGTTATCCAAACTTATTGGCGGAATTAACATTGGTAACCTACCTGCCTACAGAGAGATGATTGCCAAGGGGTTTAGGACTGAATCTCAGGGTGTTATGATGACAAAGGATAATGATCCAGGATATCACATAGAGGATGTATATGCAATAGATGATTGGAGATAGTATATTAGAAACATGAGATAGATGA
>DATFEX010000043.1:0-4909 GCA_035250685.1 Nitrososphaeraceae archaeon
AGGTCATGGCGCTTATGTGGCTTTAGACGAATATCAAGATTTAACGGCGTTTTTACATGTTTCTGAAATTGCAACTGGATGGATTAGAAACATCGAGAGATATGTACGACCAAAACAAAAGACAGTTCTTAAGGTTATTAGAGTAGACAAGTCAAGAGTAGAGGTAGACCTCTCTTTAAAACAAGTCTCACGGGAAGAACGCAAGTCTAAACTTATTGAAGTAAAGAAGAGTGAAAAGGCTTCTGCCTTTATGCATATGATTAAAACAAAAACGAGCATGGATGATCAGAAAATTAGAGAACTGCAAGATGTAGTCCTGCAAAAATTTGACTATCTCTATGACATGTTTGAGGCGGTAGCATTTAAGGGGATTGACTCTATAAAATCATTAGACATTTCTGATGAAGTGAGATCAGCAATAGCTGAGGAAAGCAAGAAAATCCCAATTCCGAGTGTAGAGATTAGAGGTGTGATAGAACTCAACATAAATGATCCCCGAGGAATCGATATGATAAAAAGTGTTCTATCCTCGGCAGAACTTGACAAGAATAGCACTTCAATTGAGATTTCGTATATTGCTGCTCCCAGATATCGAATAATTGCAAAGGCAGAAAATTACAAGATCGCCGAAAAGGTATTGAATAATGCTGTTGAAAAGATTTCAAACTCTGTAGGCAAGAAGGTAGGGTTGTTTAATTTTATTAGAGAAGATTCTAAAAAGAATAAGCGGTGAACTCAAAATGAAACATATGTTGCGCAAGTGTGGAAATTGCAAGATCTATACTCTTGGTGAAAAATGTGCAAATTGTAATAATCCAACTCTTGATCCGCACCCGCCAAAATTTTCTTTAGAAGATAAATACGTAAGGTACAGAATAAGAGAAAAGTACGAATCGTAAACAAAAAGTTAAGAAAAAACTACTATCCAATATTTAGACAGTTTTGGATTTAGGGAGGAACTGAAGAAGCGCTGGTGCTATTGCTTGTATTACCACTACTTAGGTTAGTACTTTGATTATTCAAAGCGCTGCTTGCGGCATCTATTACTTGCTCAAGTGTAGTATTTGACGCGTTTCCATTACCTGCGGCGTCCAGAACTTCTTGCAAAGATGTTGATTGGTCTCCACCTACTGCCTGAATGACCTGGTTGACAGCCTGTGATGTTGTATCAGAACTGTTTGTTACATTTAACACATAAGGAATAGCCGAAGTATTAGTGCCAGTAACATTTCCTGTTTGAGCCATATTTGAATTATTTACGGGAGTCTGTGCATATACACTCGTGTCTAATATTGTATTTTCCGAAATGTAAATGAGGAACATCGCAAACACAAACATAGTACCATACGCAAGCGTAATCTTATCTAGATTCATTGTAGTATTGTATGATTATCTATATTATATGAATTTCGAAACAATATGAAATTACCATGAAACGCCTGATAATCAGATTTATCTAACCAGTTCAAAACTATTCCCAAATTTTTTCGCCAAATGTAATTTTTTTGTTAAGCAAAAAATTACTCATTGACGCAATGCATACTGCCAACATCAAGGAAATAGCGTAGTGAATATGCCACCGTTCAAAAAAGACATACGTTAACGATAACTGAATTATGGCACCAAAAGCGCATAGTGCCAGGAAAGAAAAGTATTGTTTTATCAAATGTCGGAGTGCAAAGTCCCTGTCTTCAAATGTCCATATCTTGTTTAGTATAAAATTAGTGTGAACTGACATTACTATGCCAATTCCAGCAGCCTGAATATACCACAGGTTTGAGATAACATTTGAAAGCAGAAAAGAAACAAGATAGTTCAATGCAAGCCCACTTGCACCAACTGTGAGGAACCTTGCAGTTTTCGATAGGAATGGAATTGATTTATGTTTCTCTTGTTCTTTAATGACTCTTTCAGATTGTGTCTTCGAGTTCTTGCTATGACAGTACAAACTCCATATTGCAATTAAATATTCAGAAATTTGATTGATTTCGAATTTTTTAAATTTATACACAAATTTTTGCTGAAAAGGTATTTCTGTAATGACAACGGGATTACTACTATTACTATTACTTTTAACCTTCACAAGTATTTCAAGCAAAAACTGGTTTCCCTTACCTTCTATCTCTATGTTTTTAACTACTTGTCTTGGGAGTGCAAAACAACGGGACAGTGGATCCTGAACATGACTTATACTCAATCCGTGTCTTGCTATTGTTCTTGCTCCCTTGCTAATCAAACGGTGCAAAATTGGTAAATTCTGCAGAGATGCACCTTTCGTGTATCGAGAGGCCACTATTATAGAATTAGGATTCCTTATCAATTCAACAATCAATTCACTTGTAACTAGTTTTGGATAAGGAAAATCTGCATCCATTACGAGAATAAATTGCCCAGTAGATAATTGCATTCCTTTTAAAATAGCAGAAATAAAACTCCCCTTTACTTCAAGGTAATTTACATTATCCTTGAATTTGTCAGCGGCATTGTGCTGATTATCTGGATTATCCAGTGCAATCGGATATCCATTTGCAGGATATCTGCTAGTATTTGCGTCATAGTGGACAACTACTATCTCAAACGTAATTCCCTTAGGGATAATCTTTTTGATGTCTGCCGGTGACTGATATACAGGTTTATCATGCTGTGTTGGCAGAATAATTGAAAGAGTAGGGGAGCCTAAAATTTGATTGTTACCTGATACATTGTTATCTTGCAAATTTAACATAGAATTTACTATAATCTCTGTTTGATATCTTATTAAGATTTTCATAGAAAAGCACACCAAACCATTTGAAGCTTTATCAAACACAATCGATCATCGTAGACTACAATTAATTTTCAACATTTGAATACCAAGTACCGCATAGATTTGATCTACGATTCTCTGATTTCTGACAGGGTTCAGTTTTGCAATAAAGACTAGAATGACAATATATCTTTGTAAAATACGACCATGAATAATTTTATGATTTGGATTTGATTCCAAACTGGATAATAAGAGAGTAGGAAAAATTATCACAGCTAACTAATGTTAAAGTAACTGTAGACATTTCCGGTAAGGCTTTATTTTCTAATCAAAGTATTGGTTAGTAATGGATTCATTAGAAAAAATAAGATTAGATTATATCGAACAGATAAATTCTCTAACTCAATTTTCTAACAGAAAAAAATCTAAAAATTGTATCTTTGTCGGATCTGGAGATTCTTATGTAGCTGGTCTAATTGCAGAATATGTTTCTAATCATACATGCACTTGTTATAGTCCCGCAGACTTGATGAAATCAAAATTTATGAGAGAAATGACTTACTATTTCATTTCAGTCACAGGTAGAACTAGATCAAATATTGAAGTTGCTAAACGGGCAACTGATGCCGGGGTAAGGACTGTCGCAGTTACGCTCGACCCTACGAGTGAACTTGCCGATGTTTGTGGTGAAATTTATCCTCTAGGAAAAACAATGGTAAAAACTAGTACAAGTTATAGTGCTTTTACAGCAAATGTTGTCATCTGTTTACAATTAGCGGGGATATCAATACCTAGAAAATTTCAAAAGTGGCATAGAAACGGTAAGGCCTTGTCCTCAAGGTTTGATCATGTCAATTTGCCTAAAGGTATTTTACATATTTTGGGTAATGATGTCTTTTATCCATTAGCCATTTATGCTTCACTCAAAATGTCCGAATTCTTTGGAGTGACTACAGTGCCAAATAGGTTGGAAGAATTTTGCCACTCACCAGTATTTGGTATCAAACCTTCACATACTGTATGGATTTTGGGACGAACAGAAAATACAACAAGTCAGAAACTCGGAAATCTGAATAATGAGTCTATCCTTTTTGAACTTAAAAATCGAGACGTTCTTTCAGAAATATTTGAGTCAATATTTTTTCTGCAGGGATTTATGCTGCTGTTGTGTGAAAAAAATAATTTTAATGAATTGAAATATGTTCTCATGAAAAGAGTATTGGCAGTATCTTCAAGTATTATTTATAGGACAGCTTCTTAATATCACTATTAATCATTACTAAATAGTAGAACAAATAGGGTTTAAGAACGCATTCGTTCCAAGAGTCAGTCATAGCATAGATGTGAATTGATATTTAGCGAGTGAGAATCAATAATAATATCTGTTTTGTCGCATATATAGAAGACAGTAAGGAATAGAAAGATCTATCCTAGAGTTAATTAAAATAAAAAAAGAGGTTTGTATTTTTACCAGCAGCTACGGAACTTTGTTCCTATTGAGGATTACATCCGCCGCTTGGCTGACTAACGAAGCAGTTGTTCTTTATTAGTTCATTTCCGTTTATGTTGAGTGGCAATCCGTCTGCGTTGTTTATGTCAACAGTGTTTTTTAGTACATTGTTATACAGTATTGTGTTCCTTGTGCTTTGTGCATCTAGGAATATACCGTTCTTGCTTCCACCAATTGAATTGGCATCTACTTGTGATTTGTCTGTATTGACAAGCGTTACTCCTGCAAGATCGTTACCTGTCATCATGTTGGCATGTACCTGAAATTCTATGGACGAATGAGACGCCACACCGATTGCATTTGGTCCAATAAAGTTCTGTTCTACAGTACTTCCAATCGAACCTGACACAAAGATAGCTATTTTGTTTCCGTCGAAGGTGACTCTGTGGACATTAGTATTTTCAGAACCAGATATGAAAACTCCTGCCTGGAAATTACGAATAGCGCCGGAACCCGATATTACTACGCTATTTGAATGCGGTATGTTTATACCCACCTTGGAACTGTTCTCACCTGGTCCAGTGATAGAGTATCCATTCAAGTTAATCGTTGTGTTATCTCCTCCAACAATCAATCCATCTCCTGTGCAGACGAGATTTGCAGTTAATGTCACGTTACCATGAACTACTTGACCGCATGCTGGACTTGATAAT
>DATFEX010000044.1:0-10603 GCA_035250685.1 Nitrososphaeraceae archaeon
TGGTGCTTCACCTGAAAGTTCTGGAACAAAACCAGTAAGGATAGGAGCTAATTCTAGAGTTACTCCACCAGGAAACTTCTTCACTGGAGAAGTAGATGAGGTTAGAGTCTGGAATGATGATCTAACAGTTCAACAGGTAACTGATGCGTTTGCTGGTACTTCTTTTAATACTTTAGAGCAAGTACTATACCTGGGATTTTCATCCACTGCCTTGTCAGGCGGATATAGCTATGATCCCAGCCTATCCCTCTCTGGACCTAGCTAAGAAAACTAAATATTCGCTTTACTAATTCACAAATAAGTTACTCCCAGCACCTGGGTCATTTATTCAACTATCTGTATCTTCCTAGCCCCAATATCATGAACCATGTAGTAATCACTGGCTACTTGTATGACATCACCGGCAGCAATCTTGCCATGACTTCTTTTTTTCCGAAGTTGTATTCCGAAAGGATCTCGCTCATGGGCGAACTTAAGCCATATCCGGCCTACATTAAGAATGTTCTTAAACTCGGTTTCCCAAACCAAGTCATATATCGTATCAAGAGCCTGCTTACTCAATTTATTATTACTTAATAATACAGATTGAATATCTGGTTCCCTGCAGAAATATACTCTTACCCTCATCTTCTCTGCATTATATATTCCTGCGAGTCAAATAATCTCATCGGCCCTAGTTGACTTTCTGGAATATGAATCATTGTTGTTTTCCAACACCAAGCATTCATTACATTACTCTCCAAAGCCCCTGACCAAACTCCTGATATATGTTAGACAATATGTTAAAATATGATGTGTTGGTGTTCTGATAGTACTCGTTAATAAGAAAGGCAATTGATTTGAACAAAAACTCTCACCGGTCAGATGAAGATCAAAAATCTGATCCAAATGAACCACCTGACGAAAATAAACTGGTAAACAGATGCGAAACAATAGAAGACGGGACAGAAGCATTCATGCAATGGATGGGTTCTCCTGATAAGAAATCTCTAAATTCAGATAATCCTATTGTTTTGGTCAAGTTTATCAATGATGTTCATACAGTACTATATGACACATCATTATCTAAGGAAGTTGAAGTAAAGTTATCCTCTGGAATACCATACTGTAATCACTGCAAGTCAGATGATTGTGCACATGTTGGTTTTACTATTTGCATAGAACAACTAGGAAGGCATAGGCATGATGGTAAGGAAGAAACAATAGAAGAGATCGTAGATAGTTAATAGTAAAAATGGGCCATTTACTCTTACTTTTTGTCTCCTTTCAGTCCAAGTGAAAATTTTCAATCTGTACTTTGTTTCATATCCACAAGTTTCCATCCTATCTTTATCAAATACGGTGTGATAAATGTTGTAATTATAGTCATAGTTCCTACCATTGGTAATACAAAGGAACTTGTGGTCCCCACATCGGCACCACCTTTGGCTACTACAAGTGCCAGCTCACCTCCCGATGATGAAAGGCCAAAAGCAGCCTTTAGTGAAGTTTGAGTGTCGTAGCCTTGGGATCTTGCAGATAAATATACTGTCAGGAATTTTGCTCCTATGGATACCAAAATTAACATCAAAGCCGGAACTATGAGCGCAGGTATTTTAGTAATGTCCATTAGGGCGCCAATAGAAACGAAAAAGATAGCGCCAAACATGTCTTTGAGCGGACTGGTCAAGACCCTCGTAACAGAGTGAACTTTTGATTCTGCAACTAGCACTCCAGCGAAGAAAGCTCCAGTGGCAACTGATATTCCAATTTCAAATGCCAGGAAGGAAAGACCGAAGGCTACTCCAAGTATGGCAACGACCAGAACATCATGCTGATTAGTTTTGCCAATTAGATTTACAAATTTTGGTACTGTCTTTGAGCCTATGAATAAGGCTCCTCCGATAAATGCAAGAACGGTTACAACTGATGTCACTAGCTCAATACCATAGAGCCCTCTAGTGGAAGAAACAGATTGTAAAATCGCTAACATTGATATGATTATGATATCTTCAATAACTGCTACACCAAGAATAATTATTGACGCTTCATCCTTTATCATACCAAGTTCGTCTAGGATACGCATTACAATTACAGTACTTGTTACTGATATGGCCAACGCTAGAAATAGACTATCTGCTAATGAGTAGTTCACTGCTTGGCAAACCAAAAACCCAATTGCAAAGGTACCCAAACCCTCGCTAAATGCTATGACTAATGCCTTTTTTCCTATCTTTCTTAATTTTTCTATGGGAAATTCCATCCCAACCACGAACAATAACAAGATTACGCCTATTTCAGCAAACAAATTGAGAACATCAAAATTATTAATTAGACTAAACGGCGGGGTAAAAGGTCCGATGATCATACCGGCAATTATATATCCTATTACCATAGGTTGCTTGAGTTTGTAAGAAACCATTGCCATTATAGAAGCAACTATCATGATTATAGTAAAATCCTGTAAAATAGGACCAATCTCAATCACCATCGCAAGTAATCTACCGTTATGCCTTATATTTCTGATTATAAATATCTTAAAATTATTTGAAAGACGAACGTGAAAAAACTTTACTCTTATTTAGTAATAGTACGTGTTGGCATGAATCGATGAGCTAAACAGACAGTCAGCAGCATTAATCATCTTTAAAATCTATCCTGCCATGCTCCCCATCACAAAACGGTTTATTCTGTGACGCACCACAACGACATAGGGTATAGTGTTCTTTTGATGCACCTTCCCCGAACTGGATGCCATCCCCTAACAATTCAATGCCACCAGTAATATGGTAGGGCCCATTTTTTAATACAGTTATGGCCGGATCCCTGTATTCATCCGGATCCCTGTGTTCAACACCGTCTATAGAGTAACTCAATGCACCTGACGGACATTTTCTTATAGTATCGATTACGTCGTTTACATTTGAACCATCAGAATTTATCCAAGGTCTGGAGCCCAATTGAAATACAGAAGGAAGATTCTTAACACATTCTGCTGCATGTGAACAAATCTTTCGGTTATCGTGAACAATTATCTTTTTTCCAGCATAGTCCCTCCTTTTGTCTTTAATAATTACTCTATTTGTATCATCATTCTGTTCTACAACTTTATTGGCACTAGAGAATCCAACCACACTGTGTGTCCCATCACAAAAAGGTTTGTTTTTAGAACTGCCGCATCGACATAAGGCAATGCCTACTATTGTCGATAAAGGTTTTCCTTTGAAATCTTGAAGATTGTAGACTACCTTCGGATTTGGATCTTTTATCATGTAATATGGACCATTAGGTAGTGGCACAATCCTTGGCTTCAAATTAGTATCCCCGTCATTATTAGATTTCAATGAATCGCCTGTATCTTGTTAGTGTCAATGGTATCAAAACTACTATCTAATGAAAAGTTGATCAACATAACACCATTTCCATTTTTCACCGGCTTCATATGATCTTATGAGTGGATGACCGGTAGATTCAAAATGTTTTGTACCATGTTTATTTACAGATGAATCACAACATCCTACATGACCGCATGTTAAGCAAAGACGCAAGTGTACCCAGTCAGATCCAATTTTTTCACATTCTTCGCACCCTTTAGTGTTTCCATTGATGTTTTGGTTAACTTTATTCATGTGGTCACATGAATCGGCAACTTTTTTACTCACTTTACAACATATACTTTTGGGTCCAATTATATATAACACTTGTGAGATGTCATGTATCCATTTCGTCAATACTCTAGAATAGGAGAGCTAAACCCCAATACTAACTGTCAGGTGGCTTGTATTGATGGTCAATAGGAATCGATACTAATACAAGTATTATCGAGTCAAATACTGCTAATACTAGTCAGTATGTTATTTTGAATTTCATTAAATAGGATAATATTTATAGAGAGGGTTAACTTGCTAATCATGATTTAAGAGCATAATGCTTCAATTAAAGAGATCGAAAAATAATCCAATTTTGATTCCTGATCAAACCAGTTGGTGGGAAAAAAAGGCAGTTTTTAACTGTGCAGTTCTCTATGATGGTAAGGCTATCCATATGTTATATAGAGCTATCGGGGAATACGAAAATTATGTATCAAGGATAGGGTATGCATCAAGTAGTGATGGTATTTCATTCACTAGGAGTAAGGAGCCAGTATTGTATCCAGAATTGGATTATGAGAGATTCGGTATTGAAGATCCTCGTTTGATAACCGTTGACAATAAAACTTATGTTACATATGTTGTGCTATCAGATTATGTCAAAAATAATCCCTCAGTGTCCACTGCACTTGCAAAGACTGAAGATTTTTCGCGTTATGAAAGACTGGGTATAGTTACGTTACCCGGATCTCAGGACAAAGACGTTGTACTATTTCCAAGGACAGTAACAGAAAGTGAATCTCAACGATATATGCTTCTACACAGGCCGAGCTCCTGGGTAGGACCGCGATATAATACAGATAAACCAAGTATATGGATTGCTGAAGGTGATTCAGTTACCAATTATGATAAGCATTCTCTTCTAATTAAACCTGAAGAGTCCTGGGAGGCATTAAAAATAGGAGCTGGTGTTCCACCAATTAAGACAGATAGGGGTTGGCTTGTTTTATATCACGGAGTGAATGAGGAACACGTTTACAGCACAGGTGCAATTCTACTTGATCTTAAGGAACCAACTAAGATATTGGGTAGAACGAGGACCCCTATACTATCGCCGGAAGAACAGATCGAATTAAAGGGCGACGTGAATAATGTAGTATTCCCAACAGGGGCATGCATTTTGGATAGCAAGTTATTTGTGTATTATGGTGCTGCAGATAAGGTGATTTGCCTTGCCACAATTGAGTTGAATGAAATACTTGATTATTTACTATCCGGTATCTGTTCAGTGCAAACTCAAAAGTAAATCCAATCATACAGTGGTCTAGTACTAGTCCTGATATTTGGATTTATGTTAACAAACTTTTCATGTATTATGATAGATACAAAGATCTTCTAGAATGGAAGTACTACTGGTCGTGACCTGAGAGGAGTATTCACCCAATTTTAGTTCTGATAAAGAGAACTGAACTGAACATTATTTTCTATAATATTTAAAACTATATTACAGTTGATTTAATTCTAACCTATACAATGATAGATGACCGCAGCTCAACTCTGGCAAAATTTCCTTTAATAGAAGGTCGAATAGTCAAATTGAGAGAACTTTCAATCGGTGATGCTATTGATATCAGTCGATTGATGACCTACAATATATCGAAATTGTTATGGGAAGTTCCTTTTCCATATTCATTGCAAAATGCATCGAGCTTTATCGATTCAAGTCATAGAGAATTTAGATCGCTAAAGACAGTAAATTTTGCGATACTATACAAAAGAAACGCTGACTCTAGTGGTTTAGTAGGAGTCATAGGTCTCAAAAATATTAATATTGAAAACAGGAAGGCTAATCTGGGGTATTGGATTGGAGAGTCTTTTTGGGGTAACGGTATAGCATCAGAATCGGTAGAACTTGTTATCAACTATGCGTTCTCTGTCCTTAAATTAGAAGAGGTCTGTGCATTTGTATATTCTCAAAATAGGCCCTCAATTAGGGTTTTAGAAAAAAATAATATGACAAGGGTTGGTAATGTTAATGAGTATATTAAGAAGTTAGCAAGGTATCAGAATAGTATTAAATTTTCCATAAAAAAATAGTAATTTTTTACTCAAAACTCTTACCATTTTTGGTTGAGGTCTCCTGTTCTATGGTGAATTTAGGTTTCTGAATCCAAAATAAATATCCTAATTTCTCTTTACTCAAAATGTATATATTCTGCAAAAGTCTCTAAACAGTTGATTTGGAAACTAAACGTCCCGTAGGTGTCACGATAATCGCCATACTTGCAATTATTGGTGGAATTCTTCTTTTGTTTGGTGGAATCGCATTTGTGGCCTTGGCTCCCATTCTAAGTCAAATTAACACTATTAATGATAATAATAGTTCGAACTCTTCATTTTCTTTAAATATTAACGGCACTGACGTTACTGTCCCTAAAAATGCGCTCTTCTTACTTGGAGGATTTTTGGGAATTATTGGAGGAATGCTAATTGTAATTGGGATAGCAGGATTTGTTGTAGCGTGGGGTCTTCTGACTGGTAAAGGTTGGGCGTGGATAGTCGCTATTATAGTTGCCATAATTTCTATAATATTGAATCTAATAGTTGTGATATCTGGTGCTCTTGAAAATATAATCGGCTTGATAATTTATGGGATTATTATCTATTATCTCTATAGGCCCAGTGTTAAATCATATTTTGGAAGGGTAAAAGGACCAACAATATAATATTATTCATCAAGTATACGAAAATAATTCTGATTAATCGCTGATTAATTTAATCAAGTAATGGGCTGATTTTCCTTAGTTTTCTGCCAAATGTCAGAGATTATCTCATAGATAGTTTCACCAACCGATCCATTAAATTTTTCACTCCACATTCTAGCTACGTACTCCCCTGGAGATATTCTGTTTTCCAATCTTTTGTCTAAAATATTAAGAAAGCCCACATTGATACCTAAATCATACAATCCCTTACGTGCAAAATCAAGTTGACCTCTAATGGTATCGGTTATATTGAAATGGCTTTTTGCATTGAACCCATATTGAACCGAGGCTGTTCTCTCCTCTCTTAATGTAGAAAGGGGCCTTAATTCCCTTTCTTCATGTATTGCTCGACTCAAATAGCCAATAAAAAATTCAGCCATTGCCATCAAGCTTTTTGAAGTGGGTTGTATGGACATGATCCTAGTTTCAACTCGGTAAGAGTCAGGTCCGATACGAATTCGTGCGTCGTCATGTCTTTCTTTTTCTAACGCAAAATAATCTTTTGTGACGTTTTGTTCACGTGACAAAATATAATCAATATAGTTTTCGATACCTTCAAGGTATCTTGGTATAGCGGGGAAACCAGAATTCTGTTGTTCTGATTGATCGTAAAGATGAATTCTTGGTTCATGTAACGAATATACCCTCCCCGCAAACAATCGACTATTGGCGCCCAGTACTATCGCAGAAGGTAATATATTCAAAATATGGTTGAACATTGTTGCAGTATTTTGTGGATTTTTTCCCTGCAAATGAAGATGAAATCCTTGAATAGCTGTGGCGACATGAGCTGCTCCGAATTTGTTACTGTCGATTTCAACATCTGGCAGCTTACTTTGCCAAGAAGCCAGCTTGTTATATCGAGGTTTGTCTGTTATCCATTCATCCTTCATAATTTCCGGTGAAGGATTTCCACCGAGGAAAACAGGAATTACTTCGTTCTCTTTATATGCCTTTTTCAAAGACTTATCTAAAATCTCGATAAATTGTTCAAATACAGTATTTAGATATTCAAGATTGTCCATTCTCACTGGTAAGGTTTTAAATTCAAATTGTGAACGACCATATTCATAGTCAATTTCATAGGCACTTCCTTCGAGTTGCCTTATTAATGGCTCTGCATTTACCGGGTTGCCATTTTTATCAAGTAAGCATCCTTCTATTTCAACTCCTACTTTGAAAGTTTCATCAATTCTGTCACTATCACGATGAACTTTTTCTCTTAATTCTTGATTCTGTTTTTCAAATGTATCGACCAATTGCTGTAAGTCTTGTTTACTTGTGATTTAAGTTATCTTAAAGTATGCTCAGATGTGATTAAACCATAATTCGCAAGTAAAAGTTGTTCAAACTCTCAGGCTAGCGAATGGATGGATGCATGTGGCTGTGTGAGATCTATCCGAGACCATTAATAGATTTGAAAAAATGAGAAAAAGAACAAGATCACGTAGAGGCACTCAACTTCATAAACACATTTATTTTGTTAGAATTACGCATCAATTAATTTGCAAGCAGAACGAAAACGGCCTACCGGCCTGACGATAGTCGCCATACTTTTAATTATTGTAAGCATTTTCTGATTGATTGTAGGAATTCTATCGATAGTGACCGCAACAGTGGCAATTCCGTTTTTAGCTCAAGTTAGTGAGGACATTAAAATTGACAGTAACCAATCCTCAGACTTTAATAGTACCGATATTACGACCGCATTAAATGAAATTAAAGGATTGTCTGCATTTTCTGGATTTTTCCTACTAGTTGGTACAATTCTGATACCATTTGCAATTGCAGGGTTTATAGTTTCATGGGGTCTCTTAAAAGGTAAAGGTTGGGCTCTGATTGGTGCGATTATACTTATCATAATCTCCATACTTTTACGTGTTATTATTATTTCAATGGAGGGTATGGGAGAAGATGCAATAAGTATAGGTGGAAACTTAGTTGTCTTTATCATACAAGGACTTATTCTGTGGTATCTATTCAGACCAAATGTCAGATCGTATTTTGGTGTAATAAGGATGCAAGCACCTTGATGACTTGGCTTCTGATTAGAATGAATTGGACTAAAAAGTTAAATCTTCAAAAATATCGGATGAATAAATAGAGGTCTCCAAGCATTACTACTTAGTATCATTGTTTTATTTTATTCTCGTCAAGTCTGATTTTTATTAACACCCCAGTAGGTATGAGTAAGGCTAAAAGCATATACTTGGTTGTATCATTCCAAAATGCAACAACCAGGCCTATTAATACCCAACTCAGGATAATAATTATTACCACCTGCTTTGTGGTGTGATCTTCAAATACTCTCATTTTATTTTACCTTCTATCACACATAATTTGAGCGTGTCATTTAATTCTTCTGTAATGTAAACTTCGGAGGAAATAATCACGATCTTGAACCAACTGTAAGACTTCACCTAAAGAGGAAAATGATTGTGAGGATGTCAACTAATGTTTTCGTGCACCTTAAGTTCTTGCCATTGTGATATTTGTCTTATTATCAACATGAATAGGGTAGCTCCAATATAAGAAATTATGGAAAAAGGGTTTGTTACTATATCATTAACTTCATCATTTACTTCAGGTATCAAATTTATCGCAGTCATACCACCCTGAATTATGGGTCCAAAAAAGGATACCACTGCTAAGATCCACCATACTTTAATAATTTTCGAATTGGGACTGTTCTTCCATTCAGTACCGCTTGCTAAGATTGTTTTTGGATTGCTGGCCTTCCATAACTGTTGAGTAATAATGTATGGCTTCCAAAAAAAGTATACGGGAACAAACCACCAGATAACTGCCTTGACAGGCGAAGTTATTTCCTTGGTTCCAAATGATTGGATGTTTTTCGTTGCTTGATAATACCAATAAAGAGAAAGACTCAATGCCACAATGAATATTATCCAATAAATTCTAAAAGTACGTGTATCAACTTTATCCGACAGTAAGTTATCTATGTCAAAAAGTATGAAAATTATGATGAAACCCATTATCAAATATGCAACATTCTTGATCGAATGGTAAGAAGGCGAACTAATTGTCAATTATCTTTTCCACTAAGTATTGTTGCGCGAGTAATTTAAATGTCATATCTAAAACCTAAAGGAATTGTGTGGTTAAGAATATTCGGTCCACTAAAATTTCAATTAATGATAATTGCTAATTCAGTGACAATCTATTCATTAATCTCTCATTCAATGGTTCAGGAACAATACTATCAAAAGTTTGATTAGTTATTTTTTGTCTCAAAATAACTAGTTCCTCTGTAGTGATACTTTGTAATACCTTATTTAAGGTCATATTATCCAAAAGTTCTAGTGTCTGCTCAATCACTGTGGGATCGTTATTTGCAAATCCATACAAAGCAATATCGCTTGGCGAGAGAAGTATCATCTCTTCTGCAATTTTGCATGCCGTAGCCGAGAAATTTCCAGTGTCACAACTTGCTTTAAGATCACTGGGTACAGGAGGATTTGGCACGGTTGTGTAGGAAGCTGCTTGTACCTGGACGACTGGTAAAATGAATAAAATGAGCACACCGAGAAAAATTCTCAACACAATGTATTCTAATAGTCTAGATAAATAGTTTTTTTATGAAATCATGTACCAAACGTCCTGAAACTAGAGTCGACGATCCTTTAGGTTATAAAATAGTCTAAAATCAGCTACAAAATTTAACTGGATCTCAGTTCTTTTTGAAGATCCGGTCATCACAACTTTAAATAATCTAATGGCTATGCCTTGCTTATTTCAGACCTGGAATACGCGGTCTACCGATTGGACCTACAAAAAAGAGTCAAGAAATTAAATACTAAGCAAGAATAACAGTATTGACAATCGCCTAAAATTTCAAGATTCGAATTGTACCTGAATTATAGAAAAGCAGCAATAGTTGTGGAGAAACCTAGGTTATTAATAGATTATTTAGATTAAGTGAGAATTATCTGCTTAGCAAAATACAGATGAGCCAATGAAAGTTGAATAAAAAAATGGGGGTTTGTGTTCCTGAGAACATACTCATTAGCAACCGCATCCGCTAAGCAGTTTAAGGAACCCAAGTTGTACGTTGTCGTTCAAGACAGGTATCTGGCCGTCGCCATCTATGACATCGTTGGAATAGAGAACATCGTCAAGGTTGATGTTGTTAATGTTTTTGCTCAGAACATCATTTTTGCTAAGTACATTGAAATCCTTTAGGTAGTTTTTGCTCAACACATTGACATCCTTTAGGTTACCAATATTGTTGTTATTCAAGAACTTGAT
>DATFEX010000045.1:0-8305 GCA_035250685.1 Nitrososphaeraceae archaeon
AAATTTCAAAAATGGTTTTATAGTTACCTCTTCTGGTAGCATCTCAAGTGCAATCCTTGCTTCATCCAAATATATTTCACTTTTACTTAGAGTAAGTTCAAATGCCTTTTCAACATTATTTGTAACGATGGAATAGTACAGTGGCCATGAGGGAATCTTTATTCCTCCATTTACTATTGCATCTTCCATTTCGTTACCACATCCGACACATTCAGCTGCCTTTGCCATCCCTAAATGAAAAATATCATTGAGAGGAGACATATTAAATGCCATGTTACGACCGGCAGTTCCCATGACTGCACGATATTTTTTATAACATCCAATCATATTCTCGTCGCTTATAGACTCGGGTTTTAATTTCAGCCGGGCATCTATATACTGTCCAATCCTTGCGTCCTTGAATCCATCTTCAAAGGCCCTTAATACAGAATCACCGCCTGCCGAAATCTTTTGTCGCGCTATTTCCAGTATATAGGGATTCATAAGTTTGTAATCATCCAGAAATTCAATATCTTCATCCGCATCCATAATCCTATCCATCGGTTCACTGAGGTCGATAGCAATTACATGACCATCAACAATAGAGGTCCTTACTTCTTTTGAGACCGGTTCTTTATAGAAATCAGAAGCACTGTCAATCAAGGCTGAGAACACAGGAAAGGTCATTTTTACAAAGTTAGAATTTAGTATTCTCTGTACCCTATCTGCCAATACGTCTGGTTTTGAGAGCCTCTCTCGTACCGACTCAATTTTTGAAGCGTCTAACGACAATTCATTAGCTTCTATTTCGTCGATAAATTTTTTCATTGTGGCTTTGGGATTTGGATCTGAAATCAGTTTTTCGTGTAATGACAAGAGAAATCTTTTTGTAAACTCTGTAAATTCCCTTTCAGATTCGACCCGGTATTTGCTGTACTGCTTGTATCCTTTTTCACGTAATAATACTTGCTTTATTATTTTCCTACCAGAGTTAGTACTCGATAATGAAACCTTTGAAAAAATTTTACTTTCTTTAGCACTCATTTACAATTCTTTCAGAATAGTCGGTCGTTATTTAACTTTGAGCATCGTTTATTATCTTGAAGAAGCAATGGTTGAAAAATAAAAATATAGAATGTCGAAACAAATAGATATTTTTACCTTGAAGACATGGCTATTCTTTCTTGTTCATTTTTCTTTTTAACTGAATGACTTTCCATGGAATTGTGCGATGCTGAAATTATTTCCTTTGCCAGAGCTTCTTCAATAGTCTTTGGATTTGAGTAGGTTGATTCCCTTACTCCTTCTGCAATAAACCTAAGTGCCAAGTCTATGCGCCTTAACGGTGCTACATCAACAGAGACGTGATATACTACACCACCATAAACTATTCTTGTTGTGTCTTCGTTAGGTGCAGCGTTTTCAATTGCCCTGATTAATAGCTCTACTGGATTTTTGCCAGTTTCATAATGTATTAGGTCAAGTGCGGTCTTTACAGTTTTAATCATTCTGCCTTTTTTGCCACCCATTCTTCCTGTATTTTTTGCATATTTCTTGCCAAAGTGCATTAACTTGTTTACAAGCCTTTCAATGATGTGGACTTCAGCTTTCTTTAATCGCTGATGCTCATGTCTTCCAAAACTAATCGGGATTATAGCTGGGTCTAGTGCAATTACATTTTTTAGTCCAGAATCCTGGATTTCAATCTCGCCCGTGCTCCATTTGTTAAACAACAACATGACAGTTTCTTTTGTAACCATTCAAATTATCTCCTTGGCTTTTCTTTTCTTCCGTAGACCAGCTCTATAAGTGATACTCCGTTCACTTTGAATACTTGCCATCTGACTCCAGGGATATCTCCCATGGCACCTCCCATTGACCCACCAATACCTTCTAACAAGACTTCGTCATGCTCGTCTATGTAATTTAAGGCACCGTCACGAGGAAGGAATGCAGTAATTGATTTTCCATTTTTAATTAATTGCACTCTAACACATTTTCTTACAGCAGAGTTTGGCTGCTTTGATTCGATTCCAACTTTTTCAAGAACAATAGCCCTTGCTTGTGGGGCCCCTTCTAGAGGGTTTGCCTTTTTGTCTAACATTAGCATTCGCCTCTTGTAGTACTTGTTTGACCATCTCATCCTCTTTCGCTTTGATTTTAAAACTCTACCAGAAAATAGTCCTAAAGGTGATTTTGCCATTTACCCACTAACCTCAATTAAGCTGTGCATGATCTTCACTCACTATCATAACATTTGAAATCTGAAAATATCTTTTTGCCAAGATTCTTGCCTTCTCCGCATTACGTCCCTCTTTTCCCACTACTATGCCTTTCTTTTTTGAATCCACTACCACGACAGCTTGTCTTGAACCATCGAATCTATTATTAATCTTTATCTCGTTAATCATATCGGAATTAAGCACATTACCCAAAAAGGCAGAAGGATCTTCGGAATATTCGACTAATTCGACTTTTTTTGTAACAATTCCTTGCAACTGCCTTATGGTTGAGCCACCTTTACCAATAGCCAATCCCATTTGCCCTTTATTTACAATGAAAATTACCCTATCCATCTTTTCGTCAACGACGCAGTCACGTGCAACTGCACCGGTTATATTCTGAAATAAAGACATCAGTCGTAGTTCATCAGAAGTTAGTTTGATTTTTTCAGTCAAATTACTTTTTAACCTCTGTTATTGGGTTGTTTGATGGGTTTGAATTTTGGTATTGCATTTTAGAGTCCTTTATAAAAATTTTATTTGAAAAATCTCATTATTGTAACAGCAATTTTTCATATGTATCATTTATTTCCAAATTCATTGAGTAATTCCTGAATTTCATTATCCTTGCCAACTTTCAGAGATATTGCACTTATTCTAAATGTTTTGTTACACAATCTTCCCAGCTGAACTGAATTACCATCATATTGTAACGTTGGCACCTGTGCGGCCTTTGCTTCCTCCAAGATTTTTGATTTATTGACGTCAATCAAGGAATTTGAAAGAACTATAAGTTTAGAACCTTTGATTGAGCCCATTACTTCTCTGGTCCCTATTTTGCATTTGTTTGTACTGATTGCTTCTTTAATTGTTTTTTCGAGATTTTTCATTTTCATCCTTCACACTCATGTAAAGATCGACCATACCCGTACCAATAGGTACAGTTGCGCCTACTATAACGTTTTCTGTTACACCTTTAAGGGATTCAATTTGTCCTTCCAAGGAAGCCTTCGCAATAGTAGGTACAGTAATCTCAAACGCGGCACGTGCCAACACTGAAGTTTTAGTACCTGCGATTCCGTGTCGACCAATTTGTTGCAAATGTCCTTTTGATGTCATGAGATCTGCAACCAGCATAATATGTCTCATGTCAACTTCTAGTCCTTGTTCTTCTAAAGTATTTGTTATTTCCTTAATCAGTGCATTCCTGGCTGCTTCTATTCCAAGAGTTTGCCAAACTTCATAAACATTATTGGTTGTAATTCGAGATGTATCAATGCCCACAATTGCAATTATCTTTGAAAGATTTGACCCAGCGGTTTGAATTACCCATTCTTCATCCTGTTTTACAATTGTTACTCTTTCAATATCCGGAACACCTTTAACCCTAGCATTCAATAATTTGTTCTTCATTGTAAGTAACGTCTGGGCGTCAGGTTCGCCTGCAATTGAAATCTTGATAATTTTCTTTGCTTCCTGTAGAGTTACATCATATTTTTTCTTAGGTCCCTTCAACACTTCCATAATGTCTTCGGTTGAGCATCCTCGTTCAGACAATTTTGTGTCAGAAATGTGGAATGTCAGAATACCAGAATAATCAGTCTCGGATCTCTCAATCAAGTCTGCTACCTTTGTAAATATAATCTCTCTTGCAACGTTGAGTGCTTTTTCTCTTGAAACTCTATGTTCTTCATCAAGATAAACATCCATTGTTGGTGTTACAGGCTTCTTTCTTGCGTCTACAAGTTCGATTAGCCTTGGAAGTCCCAATGTAACGTTTCTTTCTTTAACTCCCGCAAAATGGAATGTTCTAAGTGTCATCTGAGTACCTGGTTCACCAATAGATTGAGCGGTAACTACTCCCACAGCCTCTCCGGGTTCTACCATTGCCCTGTTTATCAGATCAATTGTTTTCTTTACTACTTTGTTAGCACCGTCTCTACTGATTTTACTTTCACTAAGTGATTGTAACAACTTTTCTCTTAATTTCGGATTAAGCGTCTTTGAGTGTTTATTAATTATCTCTACAACTTCCTTTTCGTTTGCTTTTTTGCCTTCATCGATAAGCAATTCTCCTTCTATCAATCTAGAAATATTTACAGCTTCACCATGATCACTTTTCGCAGGATCTATCCCGTCTTCACCATAAACAAATTGTATAATGTTGCCATGTGGATCTCTAACAGTTTGATCGTATTCTATCTTCATGTGCTCAAGTGCATTGATTAATCTTCTCTGCATGTATCCTGACTGCTGAGTCCTTACTGCAGTATCGACCAATCCTTCTCTTCCACCCATTGCATGGAAGAAAAATTCTAGTGGACTCAGACCGTCCCTATAATTTGATTTTACAAATCCTTTAGAATCAGGGTTAGCATCATTGGGTTTGAAATGAGGAAGTGATCTGTCTCTGTATCCTTTAGTGATTCTTCTACCTCTAATTGACTGCTGGCCTAATGCAGCTGTCATCTGTCCAATATTTAGGGTAGAACCTCTTGCTCCGGTTGATGCCATGATGACACCAGAATTATCGTCCGGAAAAGCACGATCGGCTGTTTTGCCTGCTCTATCACGTGCTCTTGAAAGTTCGTTTACTACATATAGTTCTAGTGCTTCTGAAGGTGATAAACCTCTTGTTAGCGGTAACGTTTCATCATCATGCTGTTTTTTTAGTTCATACACTTTTTCGTATGCCTTTAGAATAACGTTACTAATTTCCTCTCTAGTTTCATCTGATAACCATAGATCAGAGTAGCCATATGAGAACCCGTTTTGTGTCAGGTATGTCTTTAATACAATAAGAATTGAATCCAAGAAACGTTTTGCCGCTTCGTTACCATAATCCTTGGCAATTCTGTGTAAGACACTATCTGGTTCCTCTGCACCAATGGATGCCTTGTCAATTACACCACTCATCAGTTCTCCATTCTTTATGACAACGTCTTTGCCTTCACCCTTTGAAGCCTTGTTCCATTTTGATGTGATAACGAAATTAAAGTCCTTTGGTAAGAATAGTGAAAATAGCTGTTTTCCAGTGTAGATTTTTCTACCGTTTTCTAGATGCTTTGGTTCAGGAAGTGGTCCAGAGTATCCCCCTAACAGTGCTAGATTGGTAAATTCTTCTTCTTTCAAGAATGTCTTGTCCTGTGTCAGGATAAATGCACCTGTTATGAAATCTCTAATTGCACCGATAATTGGTCCTCCATATCTTGGAGATATGAGTTGGTCCTGGACTCTCATCAAGAGTGCGGCCTCAGCACGTGCCTCTTCACTCTGTGGAACATGAAGATTCATTTCATCTCCATCAAAATCTGCGTTATAAGGTGGACATACTGCAGGATGTAGTCTAAATGTTCTGTAGGGAAGTACCTTTACATAATGTGCCATGATGGACATTCTGTGCAAAGATGGTTGTCTGTTAAAGATTACCGCATCCCCATCACGTAGATGTCTTTCCACGATGTACCCTGGACTGATTGAATCAGCAAGGACCGTTCTATCAGTAACATAATCAAGTCGTATTTTTACTCCGTCAGTTCTAATAATGTAATTAGCTCCAGGATATTCATTTGGTCCATTGGTTATCATCTTCTTTAGATCTTCAATGTTCCAGTCGCTTACTGTTTCAGGTATCGTCAGTTTCTTTGCAACATCAACGGGCACTCCAACATCAGAAATTGTCAAATTCGGATCAGGCGAAATAACAGTTCTGCTTGAAAAATCAACTCTCTTTCCAGATAACGAACCTCTGAATCGCCCTTCCTTTCCTTTTAGTCTCTGTGTCAGGGTTTTCAGTGGCCTTCCAGATCTATGATGTGCCTGAGGTATACCAGAGACTTCATTATCAAAATACGTAGTTACATGATACTGTAACAGATCTACTAGATCTTGAACAATTAATGGCGGTGTTCCTGCTTCCTTACTTTCTTTTAACCTTTGATTGACCCTGATTATATCAACTAATTTGTGTGTAAGGTCATCTTCTGATCTTATTCCAGTTTCCAGAATAATAGAAGGTCTAACGGTAACTGGAGGAACGGGTAGGACTTGGAGAACAAACCATTCTGGTCTTGCCGTTTCTGGATCATAGCCAAGCAAGACAAGATCCTCATTTGGAATATTCATCAATCTTTCTCTGATAGTAATCGGAAGAAGCCTGTTTTCACCAATCTCTGTTTTTTCAACAAATATTGTAGGCTTTGTAAAGACAAGATCATATTGTTCCTTTTGACAATGAGGACAGATTTTTACCTTTTTGGCTTTTTCTATTATTTGTTCTTTGATATTTTCAAGAGTAATTACTGCGTACGCAGCTTTTGTTTCTTGAAGCTCTTTGTATTTTGCCAAGTCTTCAGCAGAAAGTTTTATTCTGCTACATGATCTGCAAGATACAAGTAATAATTTGTGAATATCATCAACGAAGGCAATGTGCAATACTGCCTCGGCTAACTCAATATGACCAAAGTGTCCGGGGCAATTAGCAGATGTGTTTCCACACGTGCCACACTTTTGACCTGGCTCTAATGTTCCGAGTCTATTGTCCATAAGTCCACCCTGAACTGCCATCCCATCCTCATCATATGTTTCGGGAGCAGTGATTTCCACTACACTGAACTTGCGTATCTCAACAGGAGATAGAACGCTAAATCTTATACCGCCTAAAATTTTTAGTGTATCTTCAACTTCCATTATTATTACACTTTCTCCTTTGGAATCAACCTTGGAGCAACATTAAGGCTTATCATCTCCTGCAATAGTAGTTTAAACGCATACGCAATTGCAACTGATGAAATTTTCGCTCTGTCGCCACAGACTCTGCAAACATATCTTCTTTGTTTGATATCATAATAAGCGAGTAATCCACAACGTTCGCAAATATTCACTTCAGCCTTGTCTGACTCTTCTAAGAGTCTATCCTTTAGCATCATAGAAGCACCATATGCAATCAAACAGTCACGTTCCATTTCACCGAATCTTAGTCCTCCACCTCTTGCACGTCCTTCTGTAGGCTGCTTCGTGAGCATTTGAACCTGCCCTCTTGCCCTGCTGTGAATCTTGTCGGCTACCATATGGTGAAGTTTCTGGTAATAAACAACGCCCACATATACTTCAGCGTTGAATTTTTTGCCTGTTCGTCCATCATACATAACCTCTTTTCCAGTTGATTTGAAGCCATATTTTTCCAAGACCTCCTTAAGGTCGTTAACTTTTTCACCTACAAATGCAGAACCGTCAACAACTTTGCCCCTAAGTGCAGAGGATTTTCCTGCTAGGGATTCCATAAATTGACCAACAGTCATTCTGGATGGAAATGCATGTGGATTAATCATAACGTCAGGAACTACTCCGTCTTCAGTGTAAGGAAGGTCCTCTTGTGGAACAAGCATACCTACAACTCCCTTTTGTCCATGTCTTGAAGCAAACTTGTCTCCAATTTCAGGTATTCTCATGTCTCTGACCCTAATCTTGTACATTTTCCCTCCATCTACAGATTGAGTCATTACAACAGAATCAACTACTCCATTTTCAGATGGTCTTACTCCAATTGAAGTGTCTCTTCGATAAGGACCCTTTACTTCAAATTCTTTGTATTCTTCCATAAACCTGGGCGGTGAAGTTCTACCAATCAAAATATCTCCCCCATTTACAATTGATTCGTGCATGATAGCACCGTCATCTTCAAGTAATCTGTATGATTTTTCGCCACGATATCCTCTGATATTTGCATCAGAAGATGGAATCTCAAACTTGTCTTTCATTCCTCCGGGATACTGTTTTGCTTCTGCTTCGTACACCCGGTAGAAAAAGGTTCTTCCAAGTCCTCTGTCCACAGATGATTTGTTAAAGACTACTGCGTCTTCAATATTGTATCCTTCAAATGGTAATACTGTGACAATACAGTTCTGACCGGTAGGACGTTCCTCCAGTCCAAGAAGGTTGATTGCTTTTGTAGTAACAACAGGAATTTGTGGATATAGCATAAAGTGTTGTCTTACATAAGTACTTGCATTCATCAAAGGTGTGGAGAATCCAAGACTTTGTTTAGCCATTGCACTCTCGTATGTATTTCTTGGAGATTGATTGTGCTCTGGATACGGAATGAT
>DATFEX010000046.1:0-43889 GCA_035250685.1 Nitrososphaeraceae archaeon
TTAATGGATATAGGATGTATATTTTCAGTAAGAGAAATAAAATTTAGGTCCTGGAAATCTTCATCCGACATTGCTACTATTGCACAAGTTGAACATATTTGAATTTCAGATTTGGGATCAACAACAGCGTCACATAATAAACAAGTCGATTTTTTAGTAAAGTCCTCGTCCATATATTACTATATTGAACATCTAATATAACCCTTATAAATTTGAAAATTACGCTATTAAGACCAAACAACAGGCCACTCGTTTCTATAACTAGGATTTTGGACTATGTGTCCTAATATCTGGTGTACCCTTCTTATATGTAATTGATACAATGTCTTCTTTGTCATAGGGACAGTTGTGGATTACTCTTGGAATTTTATCCGTGGCTTCTACTACGCAGTTTCCATTAGCATCCTTGATTACAACCCGTGCATCACTTACACTATCACTTTCAAATGATTTGAACAACGGAAACCCAAACATAGCCTGTAATCCAAAAAATACACCTACAATGGCAATAACTGCATAGACGAGCATCTTTTTACCGAAGTCTTCGTATTCCATGATTTGCATATTATGAAGTATGTAGTATATTTAATCCTGTCAGTTTCAATAGCAGGTATAATTTGCCTTTGAATTTAAAGGTGAGTTTCATTGCATGTCAAATTGTCGTATGTAGTTAGATTGTCATATAATGAGCAACTTGAGCAACTTGTTACTATTATTAGCACTATGATAGTGAATCGATGTGTGAGTTTTGTTTGTATTTACTTGCCCTTGGTTTCGATGCTGGCCTTGAGCGCCTCAAGGAGATCCTTGGTGGGTTTTGCCTGCTTGGGCGCTGATGAAACAAATTTTCTCCCTTTGCTCTTTGCCTCTATAAGCCTCCTTAGTTCTCGAATATAAGTATCAGAATAATCACCAATATCAAACTCCTTGCTGCGATACTTTTGTACTAGTATTTTACCGAGCGAAATTTCTTGTGGATCTAGTTTTGTTTTTGTGTTACCCATTTCTGGTATTTCATCCACAGGCTTCATGTCGTCCAGATAATTTAAGATATGCATAACAAGACCCCTTTGGTAAGGTCTCAGGGCCATCACGTTTTCTCTGTCCTTTAGAACAATTTTACCAATAGCCACCAGGTTATTCTCATTTAATATTTTTACTAAAAGTGCATAAGCCTTTTCGTTTCCTTTTTTTGTATCAATAGCTACATAGTAGCTGTTATCTATTAATATTGGATCGAGTTCCTTGTATTCTATAAATTCTTTAATATCAATTGAGTGTGTCGTTTTTAATTTTATCTTGTCAAGTTCTTCCTTTTCGAATACTACATAATTATCTTTTTCAATTTCATACCCTTTTTTTATCTCTGAATAAGGAACCTCTCTCTCTTCCTCTGGGCACCATTTCTTATATCTAATTCTATGTCCGTTTTGGCATAATTGATTGAAAACATATTCCCTGTTATTGGTTGCTGAGTATAGTTTAACCGGTATATTTACAAGCCCAAATGAGATGCTACCTTGCCACAGGCTTCTAGCTGGCATGTATTATAACTGTGGTCAACAAAGATTATAAAAGCTAGGACGCAGATGAGTGGGTTTAAATCGTCAATCAAGTTTGTCAGGCAGGTTTTCATATTGTTAATAATACAAGGCATGGAATGATATCAAATTCAAGGTAATGATGGAGGCTGAATTTCTCTCACACTCAAATCCCTAAAGTTCCATGTCATATTGTCAGATCGAAAGATGGCCAAAGGTCCACCATTTATTATTATGTGATCTTTGGCCTTACCACAGTTTGCTGCGTAGAATAAAAGATCTGGCTCATTTGCATACCATCCGCCATTATCTACCAAATCAGTAACCTTTACCCAACGATTATTTGCTCTGTTATCAAGATAAGATTCCATTTTTACTGACGTATCATTATTCATATTGTAGACAACGACTTTCCAACCAATCCATCTTCCAATAATGGGTTCCGTAACTTGTGTTTCAGCTCGTTTATTAGTATATCCACCTGTGTGCCATATCTCCTTTACCCATGAAACAGTGCCGTTAACATCGATTCCACCTTTAAGAGCTGTTCCTTCACAAGGAACTGTGCTATTATGTCTACCTCCTCTTATTGACCAAACTAGCGAGTCATTCGGATTATTGGATGGAATTATTTTGGCATATCCGGTCATTTCGACATTCTTCCAATCTTCGGATCCCTGAAGTCTACCGACTTCCATTCTGACTTCTCCGACGTATGTGCGATTATCAAGCCTTCCATTTATCTGCCACGAACCATCTAATTGCTTTGTAATGTTCGATCCTAGATTAAACCCGGGATCCTCAGTTGGGCTATTCATGTCAATAAACCATTCTCTTCCTCCCGATTTAGTAGGATATATCTCCTTTATTCCAAATTTATCCAACTTGGTCAGAGATTCTAGTGAGGACATCTTGGTAATTGAATGCTGAAAAAAAATGGGTATAACTATGAACAGCAATGGAATTATTGTAATGATTAACTTTTTTCTTTTACTTCCCATTCGTTCTCAACACAATACGATATGATTTCTCCTAGTAAATTTCTACGGTTCACTAATCGTCTACTATATGGAAGATAATATTGTAATCTTCTCATGATAGATTATTTGATTGCATTATCATGTTTGAACAATTGTGCAACACCGGATTCTTGTACCTATTCTACTCTATACTCAATGATTCTAAAATATGCTTTACCGTGGGGAGATGAGTGTTAAATTTAACACTTTCGGCGCTATATTGAAAAACATACACCTTGTTGTCTATTATAGTCCAAGAATGTAATATCTCAAATGAAATAGGATTACCCATATTTGGTAATGTTGAAAATACAAGTTGATGACCTGGTTGTCCTGCTATAGTAATTGGATCAGAATTTGTTATCGTAACTTGGCCAGTTTGATTGAGTGAGGATATTGTCATATTGGTAAAGTCTTTGAGCGGTACTTCTTTCTCATAACTCATTACAGCAATAGTGAATCTCGCAGGAATTGGATCAGAAAGGTTTTGTAACGGAGCATAAAATGCAGCTATTTGATTATATTCTGGTAAACCACTAGCGGAGAATGTCCAATTTGATGGGAACGACAAGGAGATTCCATGCTGGGGTTCCTTATAAGTAATTTCACTTGTGGTATTATCATGAGTAACATTTGATTCAAGTTGATAACCATAATTAGTCTTATTTGTATTTGCCATGGGTTGTTCTGTGGCAAAAACTGTTTGCGGTACAATTTCTATCTGAAATAAGGCTAAAGTCCACATACAAGCACAGATGATTAATAATCCTTCAAAAATGAGTTTCATGCTATAATTATCGAGAAGTAGCAAATGAGTCCTTTAATTGTTTCTATTATTTAATTTCAATTTATAATCATGAGGGCTTATAGGGACAGATATTCAATAACGGTTGATGATAAATATAGAAAATTAATCAAGAAAATATTTGCCTAAATTAGTATTAAAAACTATTTAAATTTTGATGAGCATAATACCTTGATGGAAACTATGAAATGTGACTATTGTAGAAAACACATTCATTCGTTAAATCAATTTCTAGATATGTTTGTATGTAATAATTGTTATCACAGATTAATATCACATGTGTTCTATCCAGGAAAAATCAACTCATAGCACAACCTGACAGATCAAACTGTCGACTAAAAGCATGTTATCATAAAAAGCCTGTTATTCCAAAAGAAATCATTTTATCTTCAACATAAGAAAAAACTATAGTTTTCTAATTCTCATAACTCAACCAATTAATTTGCTCCAAAATCATAATTTAAGCATTAAGAAAATTGAGCGCGGGTTACCAATAATCCAACTGGAGCTTTTATTAAATATGTGGACGTTATATAAAGTGGATAAATTGGTGGCTGATGAAAAGCGTTCATTTAATACTGATATAACTGATGGAAATGATTTAAATGAAATCGAGAAGATTGAGAAAATATTAAGCTCCGATGAAAAAGTACTGCTTGTAGCCAGGGAATCAAGATTGATGCCAGGAGGCTCAGCTTTTACACCAAATACTGTCATAGCAACTGACAGACGAGTGATTATAAGAGATCCATATATGCTGGGCTTAAAATCGGAACTTATTGATATTCCGTACGACGTCATAACCAGCGTTAAATTACAGAAGGGAATTCTTACCTCAACTATAT
Organism: Nitrososphaeraceae archaeon; assembly: GCA_035250685.1. Lineage (GTDB taxonomy): Archaea > Thermoproteota > Nitrososphaeria > Nitrososphaerales > Nitrososphaeraceae > TA-21. The sequence continues at coordinate 4,211 of DATFEX010000046.1, forward strand.
TATTTGAGGCTCCGACGTTGGTAAACAAGAGCAAGTTAGGACTGATGGATGAAAATATTGGTGGAGAAAACGATCACGGAGCTGTAATTGAAGCGCTCCCTAAAGAGAAGGCTGAAGAGCTTTTAGAAATAATAAGGCGGCGAATGAAACACAATAGCACTGGAGAAGCCATAAGTAGTATTGACACTATTTCAATCGCTGATGAAATTGAGAAACTTGATAGATTAAAACAGAAGGGAATCTTGAGTGAATCCGATTTTCAAAAAATGAAGCAACAACTTTTAGAAAAAATGTAACTGACCAATCTAAAATATTGATAATAACAGTATCTGCATTTTAGTAAATGACATTTTGTTGTTACTATACTCCTACTTTCAATAGCTCATTTTATAGTTTATAGTACTACATTATTTGCTTGCTAATTTTTGAATTTCGACGACCTAATTATATAGAAACGTAATTTAAGAGTGGGTAAATGTGACAGATTCAAAATCATCACTTACAAATTATAATAGGAAAAGAGATTTTACCAAAACTCTTGAACCTAAAGGTGAGCTAAAAAGTCAATTACAAAATAGGAAAATGAGAGCATTTGTAATTCAAAAGCATGATGCTTCAAGATTACACTATGATTTCAGATTGGAATCGGAAGATGGAGTCCTTGTTTCGTGGGCTGTTCCAAAGGGACCTTCCACGAATCCGGAGACCAAGCGATTAGCCATATTGGTAGAAGATCATCCTCTGGACTACTTGCATTTTGAAGGAATAATACCCTCAGGTAACTATGGTGCCGGCACCGTAATGGTTTGGGATACTGGGAATTATACTAGTAAAGAGACTCTTTCCAAGCAATTGAAGAGAGGAAAAGTATCAGTTGAACTACATGGAGATAAGCTAAAAGGCATGTTCTCTTTGATTAGAACTAAAAGAGAAAATCAATGGCTATTCATTAAGGGGAAAGACGAATATGCATCAAAAGATGATATAACATTACTGCAACCTGATTCTGTCCTTACTGGAAAGTCAAACTCAGATATAGAAGTGGGAAGAAAATCCGTTAAAAAGCGATCGAATATAAAAAGGGCCATGAGTTAGAGTCCGGAAATTCCAGTAACGATTTAGACACTAATTCGCTTTTCTCGAATATTAAACCCATGCTAGCTTCACCTACCGATAAGGCCTTTGACAGCAAAAACTGGGTCTTTGAAATTAAATGGGATGGAGTGAGGGCAATCTTGTTTAAAAATAAGAAAAACATTATGATTCAATCGAGAAATGGCAATGACATAACTAAAAGATATCCTGAAATCGTAAATGCGGCAAGAATTTCATTGAGATCTTGTGGTTCCGCAGTAATTGATGGAGAGATTGTAATTCTTAATGAAAAAGGGGTTCCAGACTTTCACATTCATCAACATAGAATAAATATTCAAGACAGTAGGGCAATCAAAGTCCTTTCTAAACAATCACCAGCCACTTACTATGTTTTTGATATGTTGTATAAGGAGAGTAAGAGTCTCAAGGAGATTGGTTATTTAGAACGACGCGCAATATTATCAAGAGCATTAGAAGTCAATGAGTATATCAAGATTTCAGATTATATCGATGAAAAAGGGAAAGAAATACTCCGGAGTAGTAAGGAGTTAAAACTCGAAGGTATAGTTGCTAAATTTAAGAACATTATATACAGAGAAGGAACTAGATCCAAGGATTGGTTGAAGATTAAGAATACTAAGACACAAGATTGCATAATAATAGGCTATACTAAAGGAGAAGGGGTTAGAGTTAATTATTTTGGGTCTCTTGTATTAGCGGTACATTGCCCAATACAGCAGAAACTAAAGTTCGTTGGTCATGTAGGAACAGGATTTGATGATGAAACACTTGATTTGCTATCCTCAATATTAAAGAAAAATGAAAACGATTCCATGCCAATTGATAGACTTCCATATATCAACAGAGAAATTACCTGGTTGAATCCTGTACTCGTTGTAGAAGTAAAATTTACTAATTGGACCAAAGATGGAATATTGCGGGCGCCAGTCTTTATTAGATTGCGTGAAGATAAGAAGCCCAATGAATGTATTATCGAGGCAGATAACTCCGAAAGCTTTGCTTATCGTAATAGAGTAGACAGGAAAGAAAATACTCCAAGAGATGTCAAAGTCAAGATAACAAACCCTGGTAAATTATTCTGGAAAGCTACAAAAGAACATCCAAGATATCTGAAAAGAGACTTGATTCAGTATTATGAAACCATGAGCGATTTAATACTTCCACACCTAAAAGATAGACCACTTTCTCTTAGCAGATATCCTAATGGAATTGAAGGAAATTCCTTCTATCAGAAAGATTGGGATCAAAAGAAGCCAGATTTTGTTAAAACTGCTAAAGTTCATTCGGAACATAGAGATTCTGGTATTAATTACATTGTATGTAATAATAGAGAAACACTACTGTGGATCGCTAACTTGGGATGCATTGAAATGCATCCATGGTATAGTAGAATAAATGACTTTGATAGCTGTAATAGTTCTTCCCTTCTATATGAGGAAAAATGCGGGTTGAATTTCCCTGATTTTATTGTCTTTGATTTGGATCCTTATATCTATTCGGGTAAAGAGAAAAAGGGTGATGAACCAGAGTATAATATCCAAGGTTTTAAGGCAGCTGTTGAAGTTGCGCATCAATTGAAAAATGTTCTGAAAGAATTAAAAATAAATTCATATGCTAAAACTTCAGGAAAATCCGGACTCCATATTTATGTACCTGTCATCAATCGTTATCCATATGAACATACAAAGAAATTTGCACAAATAATGGCAAGAATCATGATTTCAAGATTTCCAAATAAGGTAACGACAGAATGGAGCACTTCAAAAAGGAAAGGAAAAGTATTCTTTGATTACAATCAAAATGCGAGAGGAAAGACGATAGCATCCGTTTACTCTTTAAGACCAACTCCATCGGCAACCGTTTCAATGCCTGTAAGCTGGAGTAGATTGGATTCGATTCTGCCTACGGACTTTACTATTTCAAATGTATCTCAACTCGTAGTAAATAAAACCGATTCATGGGCTCGAGTTCTCAACGAAAAACAAAATATTAACGAAATAATAGCAAGAGCAAAAGAAATCTAATTAGGATTCATTTCAATTAGCCAAATAGTAAGATATTTTCACAAGTCATCTATGTCGAGGAATCCCAATCATGGATATCTTTTCTAAATTCCTTTAGCCCCTTCTTAGTGATTTGTACTTCGGTGCCGACAATTTTAATAAATCCTTTTTCCTTTGCATATCCTTTGAGAACAGAAAGTTTATCATTTTCACTAAAGCCATCCCTTAAAATTCCAAAGTTAAAAAAATTTAATAAATTAAACTCTATAGGCAAATTATTTTCCTTGGCGTTCACATAATTTTCCCACAACTCCTCCATGAAATTCCAAATAATGGTTTTTCTGTCGCTTTCTGAAACCTTAGCTAATGCCAATATCTTACATTTATTTGCACAATATTACATTTAGTAGTTCATCTCCTCAAGTGTGTCGCTGGATATAGAAGTCACCGCCGCAGCTTACGAAATTGATCCAGGTAGACAGTCTAGGATGTCTTCTCATCTATCTTGAAAATAAGGCAACACTTTTTTAGTAAACAATCTGATGAATTCAATCTCATCTGGGCTGGTGCTATGAACATATAATTGTGTAAATCCTGCTTGAAAATATTTTTCAATTGGAGAAATTAGATCCTCGATCGAGGTAACGATTATTGTAGATTTTTTCAATTCATCATCAGAGACTTCTTGTTTTGCCTTTTCTTCCAAAACCCTAGGATCACTAATATCAGTATCAAATGCATCATCAATTTGAGTAGTACGCCAGAATTCGCATGCTTTGAAAGCCTTCTCATAATCTTGAGAATAAGAGACCTTTGGTTTTGCTATTTTTTGCAGCGAAACAGGATCCTTATTTACCTCGAGTGCTGCCTTATCAAACACATCGAATACTTCTTTGGCTCCATCAGGTTTTGAAGTTGTAATCAAACCATCAGTGAATCTAGCAGCAGATTTGATTGCTTGTGGTCCTGAAGCTGCCATATACAGTGGAATATTAGTCGAAGGAGGGGTATACAGTTTTGCATTTTTTATTTTATGATACTTGCCATTGAACGTTACAAACCCGTCCTTATCTATAGTACTTTGATGACTGTTATTTATTTCAGAATCAGTATTTGAAAATTCTTCTGAATTTTTCAAACTTCTATTCTTGTTCCACAAAATATTTATGATTTGAATAGCCTCGGTTGTTCTTTCAACTCTAATCTGTGCTGACGGCCAATCAAATCCTAACGGTACTTCATTCATTGCTTCACCTGAACCCACACCAAGTCCGATTCGACCAGGATATAATACATCTAGTGACGCAAACGCTTGCGCTATTATTCCAGGATTATATCGATATACACCTGCAGTAACCCCAGTAATTAATTTCATTCTTTTTGTTCTCTCAGCAACAGCTGAGATCCATACCCAAGTAAAGTTTCCATGTCCATTAGTGTGAGACCATGGATGGAAATGATCACTAGTAAGCGTAGTTTCAAATCCTCCTTTTTCGGCTTCTTGCACAAAATCAATCAGTTCCTGCATTGAATACTGTTCTTGTGATGCCCAATATCCTATATGTCTCATATTCTACTTCTACTAAGTCACTTAATATTTATTAATCAGTTACAATTTGCAATTTGAAAGGTTCTAATGAAATAATTTTAGAACATATGATAGAGGTTAAAATAGTGAAAAAATTAGGTTTACAGGAAAACCAAGGGCTAATGTTTCACATTTTACTGAAGTTTAACTTGAGCATTACAGCATTATCTAACCAACGCCAGTAGGCTCTTCTTTATTCTGATGTTCCAATTTCATGTGTTGTTGCTTTTCTTGTTGAGTTGCAAACGTTATCCCACATAGATGACATTTCAGATTATCGCTGTTTGAGACTTCCTGCCCCATTCAAATATGGCCTCCATTTTTCAAGGTGATGTAGAACATGTATAATATTCGACTCCATCATTTAAATCTGTTACTTAAACTAATTTCAGTATAACATCTTGTAAATCGATTTAAATTTTGTTGTGTACAATTAAAACAGGGAATACCTTTCGGTTTTTTCCTCCGTTCACCGAAGGTACGAAATGAATCAATAACGATGGAAGCGATGCCAAGTGGGCTGGCAAATCCCTTTCATAACACTATCAATCTAATAAAATTAGAATTTCATGTTTTTTGGATTGGAAGCAATAATATCAAATGTAGAGTTACCAATAATATTATCAAATTCGCTTTTAGCTTTATTGGTTAAGTTTTTTACTTCTGGAAGATTACTGATTTTCTCTACACCTTTTTTCACACCGCCAAAAAATGTATCCCAACCTAATCCTATCACTGCCAAAATAACTAAAATAGCTAATATAAGAACAATCCAACCTATCAATTAAAAATAGTTCAGTGGGAGCATATTTTAAACTTTGACTTTCTTGAATTTCTGAGAATACAGGGAGGACGTAATTACTTGATTGCTGCTAGGAGTAATTATCTCATCCATCGTAATAATATATTCAACTAACATAAGGCAGATTGAAGTCACTTTAGCAAGTATAACAATAGATGATAACTAAGAACTGATACTAATCATGATAGTTAAATCTGCAATCTGACTAGGTGCTATAATGAATTCCATTACTACAATTGCCCGGTTCAACTGAATAGCAAACACAACCATCTTTTAACATTATATTTCGAAATGATACTGGATAAGGTGTTCCGGAGTTATCATTATTTGGTATCAATGAATTATGAGGTACAAAAGTAATTGACTCGGAATCGCTTTTATCTAAAAATCCAAACATAAGTTGAGATACTTCAACATTATATCTGATTGAATAAGGAAAATTACCAGTTTTGTTCCACCACTCAATGCCAGTAAATTGATTCCCTCCAATATAATCGAAATTCATATTATCAAGAGGAAAATCAAAGATTTCTTTGTCTCCATTAGTTTGATCAGTAAGGCTATATCTAATCATTCTATTCTTATCATACATCATTATTATTCGTAAATATGAATGACCAACGACTGGTAATACTTTTTTGAATCTGTATCTGTTAATGCCCTGAAAAATTGCTTCAAAGTAATCTTGATTATCGAACTGACATATCAGATTCAACTCAATAGGAATATTACGAATATTGAATAATTCAAGTAGATAAAGCATCCATGACTTGTCAGGAATTTGATTTCCTAAATCCGCAACTACTCTGATGATGTCTGATATGGCTGTTACGCCGCCAGGAAATAACGGTTTACCTTGTTTCTTATCCAGTATGCGACAAAATGAGCCTACCCAATAATGCAATGTATTTAAATTAACTTGTATCTAATTAAGATTTACTGCTACATTTGCCGATGGACCTTGGTAAGATAATGTTCTAATTTGATATCCTAGAAAGTAACCAGCATGATATAGATGCTAGACGCTCTTTTGATACTCAAACACTAATAGACTATACGTCTGAATCGTCAGTCCTGGTCCATGGAAACCTTTCTCTAATAATCTTATTCCAATTGATTTTTATTAGCAAATATAATGTAACCAAAACTCCAATACTACTTAGAACTATGGTTATGATAATGGTTGTAGGATTGCTCGGGTTTGCAAATTGTGAAATAATGTTTTGAACAAATGGTCGTCCCAACAATACTCCGATCCATACTATGAACTCATTATATAAAAAAACTCCAGCAAATACTGATACTGCAAACTTCCATGGGTTATATTTTGTAAGACCCAATGTGATATAAATGAAATTTTCAGTAAATGGAATTATTGGAGCAACTAGTGCTCCTATCCATCCATATTTGCCAAGGAATTTTTGAAGTGATAATGTTCTTCCTTTTGATTTTTTGGAAATGATTTTGCGTCCGGAATAAGCAAGATAAAAAATGATCATTTTCGCGGCAACAGCACCAACTGTCCCAGAAAGGGAGATAATATGTGGATCCAAATTTCTGTTAAATGCAGCTATGAGAGGAAGTGGAAAGTAGGGTATTGGTAGAAAGAACAATATATTGATAATAAAGCTCACTAATAAGATACCAGGATATCCAAAGTAATCGTATAACAATATGAGTTCATCAAGAGAGATCAAGACAGTAAACTAAGTTCAAATTATATATTAAAATGTTCTAAGATTTGAATCATATTTGGTGTGAAATAGATTAGGTGGTATTTGAAGTTACACTTTAAAAAACTTGCAAGCATTGATTATCATCAAACCTTTCAAGAATCATAGAAAATCGTATATAGAATCGTCATCCAATATTACTGACCTAAGATTTGTTCTTTGACTCGATATCTGAAGTATTATTTCGAGAAATACCAAAGTCGCCACTTGTTAGATCTCAAGTTTTATTGAATATAGATCGATTTGAAATAGGACAGAGTTATGTAACAGCCAAAATCCGAAACAGATATGCTGAAAACGTGATGGTAAATATTCAAGGTGGTCGACCTGGCATTGAACTACAAGAGAGTCTTTTCAAAATAAAAAATCCTGAAAATCAAATCCCTTTACAATTTGCCTATCTAAAAGCAAATCTAATCGAGACAGGAAAAATATTTGTGAGAAAGTTACCTGTTGTTGGCTTGCGAGATTGGTTATTGATCTACGAAGATACATTGGTTGAGCTATCGGTAAAAGATGCGTACGATGAGTTGGAAATTATAGTTGCTTAAGGAAACCATGGCAAGGATCTGGAATCAAATTAGTAAATTAGATATGAATATTTTGATACTTTAAAGAGTATTAATCAAAACTTAATTAATATTTCAAAAAAAGTTAGTTAGTGACCACCGCAGCCACAACCATGTTCTTCTCCATGATGATGAGCACTTGAATTTTCAGAACATGTAGGACAAAGTGGACTATTATTTTCAGACATGAATGTAATCCGACAGGAACTACACTTTAGTTTTTGAACTCCTTCCATAAATTGTAAGGGACTGATACCATAATTAATGTCTTTCTTGATATACGCATCTCGTATCGTTATTATTGTTCGAGTTAGGTCCGAAACCAAACTAGGGTAAAATAACGAACGTAAGGTTATATTCCCTGGCAATTATGTAGTTTTGATTGAAACAATTTGTAGTTATTCCTAAATTTAAAGAGAATACTAAAGAAATAATGTACTTTGAACCTAGGATCGTCAAGATTGTCAAAGGTGAGTCAATAACCTGGATCAATAGGGATACGAAGGTACATAACTTGACCTCGGGGGATGCAAACTCCACTTTGCAAAGTCCTTTCTTTCAAACTGGGAGTATGCTGCCAGGAGAATCTACAACTGTTAAGATCGACAGTAATCAGCAAAATATACCATATTACTGCACCATGCATCCTTCTGAAAGAGGTGTGATTGGGATATTACCCAAACCAGAGGATCAGATGACAGATGACGAGAAGGCTAGATTTCTAGACGACTTGAACGTGTCAATATCCGACAACGCTAATCAAAAAATATTAACTCGCCTTCAGAGACAACTAGACCCTGCAATAATTGAGTATCTAAGTGACCCTCATGCAACACTAATCCAGAATAGAGTAATGACCATTGTTTTTTGGGATATCAGTAATTTTTCAAAATTGACTGAAGTTTTTAAGGATCATCCAGAGCTCATTGCTGTATTTCTTAATGAATATCTCGGTGTAGCAGTTCCAATTATACACGAATACGGTGGAATAATTGATAAATTCATTGGTGATGGTATACTGGCATATTTTGGATTTAAGGAACCGGATGATGACGGTTCAATTGGTGCAACAAATGCGATTATCGCAGCTCTAAGAATCAAGAAGGCGTTCCAGTTCTTTAAAAAGAATTGGTTGGATATATGGAGCACAGTTACTAATTTTGATACAAATATAGATATAAAATGCGGAATTAATACCGGGTCTGTCTTAGTGGGACTTATGGGAAGTCAAGAAAGGGACCAGTTTACCGTGATAGGAACTCATGTGAATTTGGCAAGCAGGATGGAAGGAATAGCTGAGGCCGATCAGATCGTTATCTCTCAATATACAAAGGAAAAGATTGCACAAAAATTCAATCTGGAAACTATTCAAATAAAAGAAGAGAAAATAAAAGCTTTTGAAGACATTGCTGAATACTATGTAGTCACAGGTCAAAACTAGAGTTTCTTGATGATAGAACGCATGAATGGTCCTTATTTATAAACAACACAATTTCAGAGAAATGTAATCATCTCATGAAGTCACATAAAATTGCGACACTTTCATTAATGCTTGCCAGAGTAGTATATACAATCAATTGGTTTAACATTGCTTCTATTTTCTACCTAGTCGCTTCTGATTTTATTGAAAATATTGCCATGCTTGGAATAATAAGCGCTAGCTTCCTTGTCGGTGTAGGCCTGTTTCAAGTACCTGCAGGAATTATTGCCGCAAAATATGGTCCTAGAAAGATTGCCATCTATGGAATCATTATAGCCTCATCTGCAGCATTAGCAACTGGATTTGCTGCCAATACTTTGCAAATTACTCTATTGAGATTCATAGTCGGTTTAGGAATGGCATGTTTTTTTGGACCAAGTGTTATATTGGTTTCGAAATATTTAGGAAAAGAATCAGAAGGACTGGGGATTGGATTACTAAATTCAGCCCACGCCTTGGGCGGTATTATTGGACTATTTGGATGGGTCATGTTGGCTGAATACCTTGGTTGGAGAGCGGCACTTATCTTGAGTGGCGGCTTGGGAATATCAACTGCCATTATGCTAAATAGTGCATCACTAAAGGATGTTGATGAAATAAGGAATGAGTTTAAGATCAGGATATCTCATGTTTTTAGCACCATATTTAACAAATCATTGATAATCCTTGGAATCACCTTACTAGGATTTCAAGCGGGAGCGAGCATGATTTTGACTTTTAGCGTATTCTACTTTGTAGATCATCTAAAGATTAATCCAGTTGATGCGGGGTTAATAGGAAGCCTAAGTCTAATAGTCGCACTCATCTCATCTCCTTTTTTTGGGAAACTCTATGACAGGATTGGGAATGCAAGGAAATTGCTGTTAATTTCGGGTATCACTAGTGCAGCTAGCTTGGTAGGTTTTGCCACCGATTCACTATATGTTATTACGGCATCGATCCTTATAACAGGATTTTTCTTGTCGGCAGGTTTTGTAGTAGTATATGCAAGAGCAAAAGAAATTAACAAGGCACAACCTCAATATCAGACACTTGCTGTAAGTTTCGTAAATGGCGTTTCCTTATTTGGGGTCTTTTGGGTCCCGGTCTTATTTTCCAGTATAGTAAGCAATTTTGGATATGAGATAGCTTGGTTGTTAGGAGGCCTGGTTATTTTTTTACTGATACTTCCAGTGGTTAGGTTAAAATGAATAAATTATTTGGCGTCAAGATCAAATATTCTAAACTATCAGATAATTTAAATCGATTCTGCTAATTCTATCGTTAATATATGTCGAGTTTGAATGAATGTTCAAATAATATTCAATGAGTAAAATGGTGAATATCTGATGAAGTGGAATAAAAAAACTGGAAACTATCGGTATATTGTACTATTTATTATGGTCGGCGTTTTTGCACTTCCGATTTTACAGCAATCTGCATTTTCAAACCACGGTAAGGAAATAGCTCTAAAATTAAATGATGCACAATTCTATTTACCATTAGGTAAGAACGTCCAGGTAATCAAGTTAACTACCACATATACGGTTACCGATCCTGCTACGGTAGACAAACAAATCAGTGGGACGATGAAAGTATATACGTCAAATGGAACTTTAATGAAAACAACTTCAATTCCAAATGGGTTCAAAGCTGACAAGAACGGTTTTCAGCAATTTGTTACCAGTTTAACAAATAGTACTGTTCAATCTATTACTACAGTCGTAGCATTTACTGATTTGAACAAGACTGGCGCATTATCTAATTCTATAACAAATAATCTAGTTCTTAATAAAACACAATAGTATTTCTGGCTGTTTTCCTTCATTCAAACGATCATCATTATAGAAAAACATCATTCTTCAGATTAAAATCCTCAATAATTAGGAGTACTTAAATAATTTTTCTTACATTAAAGTTATAGGATGATTACCGCAGAGATAAGTCTCGTTCCTGTGGGTTCTCGTTCAGGAACAAGCATGAGTAAGGAAATAGCATTAGCTTTTGATGCAATTAGTGGAATTAAAGATTTAAGAGCAACTCTTACTCCTCTTGGAACTCAAATTCAATCAAATAGTATGGTGGACATTTTGAATGCAATAAATATTGCACATGAGGCGGTTAAATCGTCTGGAATACAGAGAATAATCTCAATTGTGCACATTGATGAAAGATTGGATAAAGAACAAAATCTAGATCAGAAGGTTGATTCTGTCATGAACAAATTGAAGTGAGGCGTCATATTCGTTTTACAACATGACCTGATTAACTGATTGGTTGCTATCTAATTTACAAATCATCTGTACACGTTAAGCTTTATTCCAAACGCCTTATTACTTGGGTGGGAGCACCTACAGATACGACTTGAGGGACCGTGTTCAGAGATCTTATGGCGACATGTACGATAATCACATATTGGCTCTTCAGTATCACCTACCACATTCACAAAGCATTCAGAATAGCCAAGCATATTTCAGATACTACAACATGACATAATACCATTTCCGGAATCCTTTCTTATGAATAAATTATTTTTTTTGATTACCATTCATGGATATATTTTTCACGACTACACTGTTCCTCTTCTAAAAACTATCAGATCATCAAATATCCTTTTGCAATAGTATCAATATTTTTGATAACTGTATTGGTTGGCCGTCTACTAGATTGTAAGATTAGATTAATTCTAGCATATTTTAACAAAGGCTGATATGAAAAAACCAAAATAATGCTAAATGAAGAATTGCAAACCGAATCAAATTTAAGTCCAAAGAAATAAGAACAATTGAATGTTCAAACGACTGGGGGCCGCTATTCTTTTAGTTGAAGATTTACAAAAGAGCGTAGCCTTCTATAGGGATACTCTTGAACTTAAAATAAAAAACCAGTCAACTGATTGGGTTGAATTTCAAAATGAGGGTCAAGGTGCTGTCTTAGCATTGCATCCTGCACGCATCAAACAAAAGGGATTTTCAAATATGCTAGTAGGATTCAATGTCGGTAACTTGGAATCTGTTTGTAAGCGGTTAGAAGAAAAGGGGGTCAAATTCCGTAAGACGATTACCCAGGAATCTTTCGGAAAACATGCAATTATCGAGGATCCAGAAGGTCATCTAATCTCAATTGTAGAAATTCCTCCAAAGGATGAATTGGGTCAAATTCCGTATTACCATGGATTTGCTCCCGTAGAGGGCTTGATGTAATGTCAGTATTTTAACAACACCCTAAAGAAGACCAATCAATTGTGATATAATAATAATAAGTTTGTTGCAATATTACAGTTAGATGAGTGAATTTGCCTTTTTTCGTTTCAAAAGTGCTAACATGCTAACTGACGAAGAAGAAAGAAATAGAGACGAGATTGTTAGACTAACAGAAGATGTTCTTGATGCAAAAGGCATAGAATGTGATGCTAAAATCGCCAAGATTTCCGAGGATCAATTGAGAGAGATTCTTGCAGAAGTAAGAAAGCTGCGAAGGAAAAAGAAAAAGACTTACGTTGATTCAGTAGATAATAATTTGAATGAACAAAGTGAAGATATTGAAGACAGTAGGGAGAAAGTCCTTACATAGGTAGAAGATGATTTGAAAATGGATATGGATAATCTCACAAATCGCTGGCTTGCGACTTTAGGTATAGGAGTGTTGATTTTCGGCCTTGCGTTATTTGTTTTGAAAGTTCCAGTACGTACTATGCTCATTTTCTTTGCAATAGGAATACCGGTCGTATTTCTCTGGTTATATGCTGATGAAAGATCTCGCCGAGAAAAGAAGGAAATGGAACAGTTGGACAAAATACAACAGCAACTCTGTATTTGCGCCGTATGTAAACATGAACAGGCAGCAGTATGTATGGATCAAAAGTGCCCTTGTTGCATTATCATGAAAGGAGATAGCATTATAGGACATTCTATAAATCCGCTTCAATAAATAACCATACATCATTTTGAATCATCAACAAATTTTATACTTTGTTACTCTTGAATAATACCTCTCTTTTTGAGGATCATCACATGATTTGAAAAGTATAGTGAATGGTATAGAATTTACACAAACAGGTCTCTAAATTAGTAATTAGTTTTGTTTTGTACAGGATAAATAGATTTGAATATCATATTGAAAGACATAAGGGTCCATAATCAAGAAATAAACAAAATTAAAAAATCTCAGGTTTAGGATAATTTCCGGCCAATGCTAGTCCTCAAAAAGCCTAGGATATAACTTGTTGGCGAGCTGCCCGGTAATTAAATACTTATTAGCATAAAATCTGGATGTCTTGCTCTTCAGGATCCAGAATACTCCAATTAACTTCTTTATCAACAAATACTTAAAAATGAATTAAGTTTAAAGTAAGATGTGATTTTGTCCACGGAGGATGAACTATTTCAAAGAGGCTTAATTTTAACAGATGATATTACCAATGATCCAATACTTGATTTCAATTTATACGCTGATGCTATAGTCAACATTGTAAGAAACTCGCCGCCTAAATTTACTATTGGAATTTTTGGGGATTGGGGAACAGGAAAGAGCACTTTGATAAACACTGTTGACAAAGTCCTTCAACTTGATAAAGATTTGATCAGAATAAGACTGGAAGCGTGGCGCTATAAACAGGAACAATTCCCACTGGTTTCATTGTTAAAAAACATAGCATTTGCGTTACCTGCTGAGAAACAATTTGAAGTATTAAGACAGAAATTGGAAACAAGTGCTATTAATTTTCTCAAAAAAACTCCAGATATCCTTACGTCAATCATATCAAAGTACACTTCCGAAGAGGATGAAATTTCAAATGAGATGCTTGATACTTTTAAGAAGGAATTAAATTCAAAAATTCAATTAATAGCAGAATTAGATAGGGACACAATATACTTCGATGGCCTGGAGGAAATCAAGAAAGAAATAAAAAATCTCCGTCTAGATAATCCTGCATTCAGGATTATCGTATTTGTAGATGACTTGGATAAATGTTCTCCTAAGAAGGCGTTTGAAATTTTGGAACTAGTAAGAATATTTCATGATATTGAGGGATTTGTTTACATTATTGGAATAAGTCATGATATGATTAACAAGTTAAGCAACATCGAAAATGAAAAAACGAGTATTGAAGGAGAGCATTATATCAAGAAGTTGATTCAAATACCAATCACTTTACCTAGATGGAGTAATCAAGATATTGTTAACCTCATCAATAATTTAATAAAAAAGGGAATGATTCATGACAAGTATAAAGAAGTAATTGAAAAGAACATAGATCTAATTTCAGTAGCAATAGACAATAATCCCAGAGAAATAAAGAGGTTCTTGAATAGCTTTTTTGTAGCGCATGAAATTTTTTCGGGTAAGAAAAATTTTGAGGCTAAAGAATTGATTTTTTCGGGTAAGAAAAATTTTGAGGCTAAAGAATTACTTGTAATTAAAGCCATTCATTTACGATGGGCCAAGTTTTATAACATTTTGGTAAAATCAGATGAATCATTCTTTAAGGGATTAGATAAGTATCTGAAAATGGATGACGAAACACGTTTGAAGAACTTGGATGTGTTCGAAGAGAAAAAGGAAGATGGGGATATAAAAGTTTGGAAAGTGTTACGAGATTTCAAAACTGATTCTGATTTATGGAACTTTCTGAAACAAAATTCAGATACTTTAAGAAACGTAAAGGATTGGAATATCTATCAACATGCTATAGAAACTTCTGTGGAACCAACTAGTATACATAGAAAAGCAATAAACTACAAAGCTATAAAGTTACTGCAAAGTGGAAAGATTAATGAATTTAACGATAAAAGGGCCAATGAATTTAAGATTTTATCTATGAGAGAAGCAGATTTGAGGGATGCAGATTTGAGGGATGCAGATTTGATGGGTGCTAATTTAAGTGGAAGTGATATTGATGGCGCGGATTTGATGGGTGCTAATTTAAGTGGCGCGGATTTGATGGGTGCTAATTTAAGTGGCGCAAGATTAGTGGGCACTAATTTAGGAGGTGCTGACCTGGTTGGGGCTCGTCTTTGGGGAGCTAATTTAGTGAGCACTCGTCTTTGGGGAGCTAATCTAAGAGATGCTCATCTCGTAGGTGCAAAGTTAGTTGGCGCTAATTTGGGCGGTGCCAGACTTGTTGGCGCTAATTTGGGCGGTGCCAGACTGGTAGGTGTTGATTTAGGTGGAGCTGATCTTAAGCATACCGAACTAACAAACTCAATAATAATAAATCCAAATTATGAATCATTAACAGTAAATTCCAGCACAGAATTTAACAATGCTACAATTGACGATCCTCAATTTATCGATTATATAACTCAGTATACAAGAAACGTTCCGCAGAAAATTAAGGATAAGAAGAAACTGAGAAGAGAATTGGCAAAGAAAGGAGTAAGTGAAGAGAATATTGAAGATTTATTGACAATTTCAAGGCTACCCGAAGAATGACAGGATGATCTCTAAATTTAGTATTAGTGACTGACTGATGATAATGATTCGGAATATTGTAGCTTATTCGCTATAGTTACTCTGATTTGTATGTATAAAAGGTATTTAACATTCTATCAATGGTCGGAAGATATTTAGAAAATCTCTCATTATCTGATTTGTAAGTTACCAAATATGCTTTGGCTTCTTCCTTAAACCATATCTGCATTGCTTTTCGCATACTTTGAGTATTATCAGTTGCCGTAAAGATAATCATGTGTGCTGGATGTCCCACAAAAATGGTTTCGACAGATTCCTGTATTTGAAAGTCCGGATATAGATTCTTTAGGGTATTAAGTTGGTTCTGCGTTATGGAAGCAAGTGTGGTATTCGATCCTACTTGTATTACCATAATACCTAGATCTGCTGGACTTATGTCAGAATTACTTTCTTTCGGAGCATGGAATGTTACAGACTTGTCAATGTGTTGAGCTCTATCCCAATCTTGAGGATATTTCATACTAAATCCAGTAATAAGATCATCATAAGTAAGAAAGTCTGATTGGCCAAAGGCTTTGTTATTCTGAGTATAGCCAATAATTAGAAAAATTGAAAAAATAGCAAAGACTGAAAATGCAATCGACATACTGGTGTGATTCATGTTATCGAAAATTGATCTCATGTTTTCTAGTACTGATATTTGCATGCACTTAAATATTCTTAACAAACTGTTGATGTGATAATCAAGAATCAAGTCAGAAAACCAACGCAACAGAAATGAAATAAAAATAACGTTGCGCTAAATTGTTGTTTCTAAGAATCGGTAAATTGTACACTAATTTAGAAATTCCAATTTAGCTTAAAAAAGATCTCTTCTAGTTCCATGAATTATCTAGATTTAAGTCTCTTTACCAGTTCTATTCTTGCATTAATGAGATTAATTTGCTCCACGAGCAGCTTCTTGTAACCTTTTAGTAACTTTTCTTCGTCACCATAATTTCTCATTTTTATTTCTGCCATGGTGTCTTCAAAACCCTTGATCACACTTTCTACATAGTCGCCAAGTGCCTGGATATCTTTTGCATCCCTCTTAGCTCCCACAACGAACGTTTCTTCAGCCTTATCTCTAAATTCTTGAGCTTTTTTGCCAAGAGAAAAAATTACATCCTTGAATGAAGTCGTAGCATCTCGTAAGCTGTTAACAATCAAATCATAATCTTCAATCTTGACATTTGAATTTGGTTTCCTAATTTTTTTTTGTGGGTTTATTGATCTATTGTTGTCGGCCTTTGGAATTTCTGCGGTTACCTCTTCATTTTGTATATTAGATTCTTTATCTGTAAATGATTCACTGGACATATCTTCTGGGTTGGTTTCGTCCTTGAAGTTTTTCTTCATAAATTAATAGTACTATTGCAAACCAAATATATAACCGTGAGATGGAGGATTTCGGCTCTTTTTCTTCCATTAGTTACGATTTTTGTCAGAATTGGAGATCAGTTTAACATGATCAACGTGAGAATGGTTTTTTTTCGTCTCAGTTATTGTCTTTTAGATTTAAATTATCCTTTTGACTAACGGTTTTCATGTCTGAAGTACAACAAAATACACAACCACAAAGAGATGGACCCCGCGATTCTATATACATAGGTAAGAAACCTCTGATGGCATATGTGACATCTACACTCATTCAACTAGCAAATCAACCAACAGTTACCATAAAGGCCAGAGGCCTAAGCATTGGAAGAGCAGTTGATGTTTCACAAATAATCCTAAAGAGAATGGAAAATGCAGGGTATACAATAGGCGACGTAAGGATTGGTTCAGAAACACTCCAAGCAGAAGATGGCAGAACAAGGAATGTCTCTACAATTGAAATTGAAGTAAAGAAAGCATAGGGAGCTTTCTCCTTACTTTTTGTTATTATATCACTTAGCTTTATAATTGGAAAAAATTGCAGCACTTTATCTTGCCCATTTAAATCCAGTTACTAATTCCCATGAAAAAATAATTTCTCAATTAGCTAAGGATTATCATGTTTATGTTTTCCCGGTAGTCTTCCTAAAACAAGGCAGAGAGGTAAATACGAGAACCTTTCCTTTTTCTTATGAATTAAGAAAAAGGATGCTGTTAGCCCTGTTCAACGATCAGGACAATATAGAAATTTTGCCAAACTACCAATTCGTATCTCCATTCATAAAATACCTTCCACCAATTTTTTCACCATATTCATGGTCTCTGCGAAGTGGAGTCTTGCGTGATATTGCAGAAGATCGATTCATATCATATACAGGTGATAAGGCAGAAAGGATAGCCTTGCGATTCTACAACTTACATCCTATAAAGGCAAGAAGGTTGGAAATTTCTTCATCTGATGTAAAAGGGCTACTGTACCGGGAAGCCTTAGAAAAACTAGGGAGTGATGAATCTACAATGAATTTGAAAAATGAGAGGAATAATTCAAAACATAACGATAACCTTAGTCAGTATACTAGAAATAAAGTTGGTAAAAATTCGGCAGAATCATGGCAAGATATGGTGCCAAGAAACGTAGCGAACATTATTGCAGAGAATTGGAAAATTATCGAAAAATATGCACAATCTCAAGATAAGACTATTAAGATATTTGGAATGAAGTTCCCTACAGAAGGGATTCTCTAAATGATCTATTAACTCCAATACATTCAATACACAATATTTGAATACTTTTATTATCGAATAATTGACTTGCCCTTATGAAGGATAAGAGTGTAGATTTTGTCTGGTTCGATGGTCAATACCTTAAATGGGAAGAGGCTAAAGTTCCAGTCTTTGTACATGCTCTTCACTATGGAACAGCAGTTTTTGAAGGCATCCGGGCGTATTCGTCTGGTGACAATTTATACATATTTAGACTAAAGGAGCACATGGAAAGACTCCATAAGTCAGCTAATGTCTATTCCTTTACAACAAAATTTTCTGCTGATGAACTCTGTAAAGCTACTGTAGAATTAATTCAAAAGAACTCAATAAGGCAATCGTGTTACATAAGGCCGTTATCATTTGTTGGTCTGCATGGAATTGATCTAAACGTAACCAAGAATTCTCCAACACACACAACAATCATTATTTTTCCATTTGCAAAATATTTCAAGGGTGATGGAATTTCTGCATGTATTTCTTCTTGGAGAAGAATTGATGATGATTCCATTCCTCCAATGGCAAAGGCTTCTGGTAATTACCTTAATTCTATATTAGCTACGCAAGAATGCAGGCGAAATGGATACGACGAGTCTATACTGCTGGATAGGAATGGGAATGTCAGTGAAGCGTCTGGAGAGAATATTTTTGTAGTTAGAAATGGAAAACTTCACACCCCGCAATTATCAGATTCGATATTGGAGGGGATTACTCGAAGTACTGCAATGACGATTGCAAAGGAATTGGGATATGAGATTGTTGAGCGTCCAATTTCAAGGACAGAATTGTATCTTGCTGATGAGATATTCCTTACAGGAACGGCTGCTGAAATAATTGCAATTACAAAGATAGATGGTAATATAGTAGGAAATGGAAGGGAAGGTTCAATTACAAAAAGCATAAGGGAAAATTATGAAAATATTGTCACTGGAAAATCTGAAAAATTTATGGGATGGCTAACGCCAAGTTGGTAAAGAAAAAGAGCGGTGGCCTAAAAATTGGAGTAATCGGAGTAGGCGGTTGGGGAAAGAATCATGCTCGGGTTCTCTACAATATGGGAGTCCTTGGCGCTGTTTGTGATCTATCTCCAGAACGCGCAAAAGAAATAGCGGAAAAATATGATACAAAATTTTATTCTTCAATGAGTGATTTTTTTTCCAATGAAGGCGATTTGGATGCTTGCCTGGTGTGTACGCCTACTAAATCACATCTGTCAGTAGTAAAGGAAGTAATTCGAAATGGTTGTCACGCATTTGTGGAAAAACCACTTTCATTTTCATCTAGAGAATGCGAAGAAATGACTGAATTGGCTGACAAAGCCAACGTTGTCTTGACATGTGGATACGTTGAAAGATTCAATCCTGCTGTTCAGGATTTGAAGAACATCATTCAGGAGCAGTCATACGGGGATCTTTTGATGATGGAGTTCCATAGGGAAAATAGAATGCCCCTACATATCAAGGATGTAGGAGTAATATATGATACATCAGTTCATGATATCGATACTGCTATGTTTCTTTTCGGCAAGGGTCCAAAAATGGTTTTTGCCAGGGCTGGAAAAAAATTTCACTCATTTGAGGATTTTGCGACAATAATGCTGGGATTTGAGGATCAAAAGATTGCGATAATTGCATCAAATTGGGTTACACCAAAGAAGGTTAGAACATTTTCTGCCGTGTGTACTGAAGGGACAGTGAATGGGGATTTCATAACGCAAGAGATTAGAATAGATCGTGGCGATGCTACCATTATTCCTAGACGACAACAGTTTCAGGAACCGCTTGTTTTAGAACTACAGAGTTTTATTGAAGTAATAGAAGGTAAGAGAAAACAACCAGTTGTTACTTCTATAGAAGCCACAAATGTGACTAAAGTAGCCGAGGCAGCACTTCTTTCTAGTGAAACAGGTTCACCGATTTATTTAGAATTGAAATGAAATAATAAGATGTGTAAACTTAAGAAATTATCATGAGACGATCGATGCTTGACATCCTAGCATGTCCTATAGATAAAAACTATCCATTGGAATTGATTGAAATTGATACTGTTGAAGATAAAACAATCAATGAGAATGTGATAAAGGAAGGAGTCCTATTTTGCTCGCAATGTTCTAGGTATTACCCTATTATTGAAGAAATTCCAGTTATGTTACCAGATGAACTTCGGGATAAAGAAAAAGATATCCAATTCTTGCAAAAGTGGAATGAAAAAATTCCTACCAAGATCACAAAAAATGGACATCCATGGCATTTGTAATGAAACAAGTTAATTCCATAGGAACATCAATTGAATATAGATATAGTATGAGTTTAAACATATGAGGAAGATTAAGTATGGAGAAACAAAGCGATAATTTGACAAACTTTATTTCAGAAACTGCAAAAATTGGTAAGAACGTAAAAGTTTGGCATTTCAGCTATATTGGTAACAACAGCGAGATAGGTGACAATGTTTCAATAGGTTCGCTTGTTCATATAGATTATAATGTAAAAATTGGTGACAATACTAGGATTGAGGGATCCGTGTATATTCCACCGCTAACTACAATTGGAAAAAATGTATTCATAGGTCCTTGTGCGGCATTTACAAACGATCCTTATCCAATGAGCCCGAAAATGACAGGAGTTGTGGTAGAAGACGGTGCGATAATTGGAGGTAGAGCCGTGTTTAAGGCCGGGGTAACTGTTGGAAAAAATAGCGTAGTCGCAATGGGAGCAGTTGTGACTAAGGATGTGCCACCTAATGTTGTTGTAATGGGACACCCAGCTACTGTAAGATATTCAAGAGAGGAATACGATTTAAAGAAGAAGAAATGGAATTCCTAGTTATTACACATTTTACTAAATCAAATCAAAAATGTAACATGTAATTATTCAGTATTCATCACTTCGGTCCAACATTCATTACAAAAATCTTCATCCTTTACTATTTTCCTTTGAAGATTTACTTCACTTTCGTCGTAAGTTTTTAGACACATAACACAAATAGACATCACATAATATATGTCGTTTTCACATATTAACATTATGTAAAAATTTTATGATATTTGTTTATTTTTTTGATTTATTATTTAAGTGATTATTGATGCAAGATGATTTAGGAAATTATTTGTTTTTGATTTATATTTACAAAAATTTGTAATCAACATCATATGGCTCCCGATTTGCCACAATGGGGAATAGATCCAGTTCCTACAAAACATAGAGTACTTGGGGGTTTTCATTATTTCATTTTGTGGTCCAGTCTTGGTGTTGGATTACTAGTTTTTTCTGCTGGATCCTTCTTGTCGGATGCTCCTTTTTACCACGCATTGCTTGCAATCATGATTGGTTCAATTGCAGGCTCCGTACTGTTATCGATGGCAGGCAAAATAGGAAGTGACCATGCAGTACCATCTATTATTGGAATACGATCAGCCTTTGGACTGTATGGGTCATATCTAGCCGCTGTACTAAATATAGTACAGCTTATTGGCTGGACTACATTTGAAATTTTGATACTTTCAAAAGCTGCTGAACAATTAACAAATACAAACGTTACTTTTGTATGGAACATCTTATTCGGAGTTGTTATTGCCATGCTTGGTATTTTTGGACCTCTGTTTGTTGTAAAACAGTGGTTATCAAAGTTTGCGATATGGATAGTCTATGCTTCATCAGCAATAATCTTGGTTACATTATTGTTTCAAAATCTTCCAAACGTGATGGCTGAAGAAAGCAATGATATGTCATTTTTTGTTGCATTAGATATTGTAATTGCCATGCCTATCTCCTGGATGGCTCTTGTTTCAGATTACAATAGGTTTGCCAAATCAAGTAAGGGTGCATTTATAGGAACTCTGGTAGGATTTTCAATAACAAATATCATTTTTTATGTAGGGGGCCTACTATTTGGAGTTGGAGATATTTCATCCATAATAATATCTATTCAGGCAATCTTATTTGGTTTTATTCTCTTAGTAATGATCGTCGATGAGATAGATAACGCTTTTGCAGATATCTACTCGGCAGCAGTTTCTTCCCAAAATATCTTTCAAAATCTAAATCAAAGACATCTAATTATTGGATTTTCAGCTATAAGTACCATTTTGGCTATTTTTATATCGATTGAAGGATACGAACAATTTTTGTTCTTGATAGGGGCATTGTTTATTCCTCTTTTTGGTGTCCTTCTGACAGACTATTTTGTAATTAAGCGTGGTAAATACCAATATGATATGATGTATGGTAACAACGTAATCAAGATAGGCTATCCTGCTATCGTTGCATGGTTGGCTGGTGCCCTGACGTACTATTTACTCTCTCAACTCTCACCGATTTATCTATCCCAATTACCAACAATAGGCTCTACGATTCCGAGTCTGATAGTTTCGTCATTACTGTACCTGTTTATTACTAGGCTCATCTTAAAATTTAAGGTCGCAAAAACTCCTACATAATACGGTTTAACAGTTGATTTGACTTGGATTATTTTGGCTACTCAATCACATGCACTTTCCTTAAATCTAACTTTCACTTATACAAGTGTAGTTGTCTGCATGTAGCATCCACAAGAATTTTTTTGACGATAGCTGCCCTGATTGTAAATTAGAATATGCAGAATTAAAAGGATTAGATCAATCTAAATCCAAATTTCAAGATAATGAGAAATCAGAAAAAATAGCAGATGAGTCGAGTAAAAAACCCTACAAAGAATTTTCTGAAGATAGGGCAAAAAAGCTTTATGAGGAGTTATTGGTACAAAATATGAGAACAAAATCTATGAACGAAGTAGAGGCTGCTAGAAGAGCAAGGCAAATTATAAGAAAGCAATGTGCTATTAGAGGAATTGAAGTTTGGAACTGGCTGAAAACAATTTAAAACAAAAAAAGGCCCATTCGCAAATCTATATTTCTAATCTATATTACTCATCAATACTTTGCAATTACTTGCTATTATTTGATTGCTCATAAATTGACTAATGATTAATAGTAAATATTTTATTTGTTCATTTGATATCTATATCAATTTCAAATGCCATTGGAAATGATAATAGATGAATTAACGGGAATAGCCCATAGAGGTGCCCTCTATGTTTTGATAGGCACGTTTGGATTCTTGAGTATCATCATCGTAAATGGAATAATCAGATCCGGTCGCAAGGGCAAAAGAGATATCAATAAATCATAATTACATATTGCATCGATGATATTAGATTTAACTAGAGAGATAAGTACTGATACCAAAGTCTTTCCAGGTTCACCATTACCTAAATTCATCACCTGGAACAAAATGGATATACATAATTTTCATTCAGAAGTGATCTTTATGAGTACTCATACAGGTACACATATGGATGCCCCGTCTCATTTTATTAACGGCGTATCATCGATTGACAAAATACCAGTTGATAGATTTATTTCAAGATCTATTCTCGTTAAAATAACCAAGGCATCAGATGAACTAATAACTGCGGCCGAAATAGAAGCATCGAATGTAAAGATATTTGAGGGTGATTCTGTTGTTTTTTCTACTTCGTGGGAAAACGAGGTGGATAAGGAATATTATTTCAGTCATAGTCCAGGTCTTTCGGAAGATGCCGCCGAATATTTAATAAATAAAAAGGTAAATGCTGTGTGTATTGACTCGCCCAGCATAGACAGGGGATCGGATAATAATTTTCCAGTACATAAATTATTATTGAATAAGGAAATCTTAATTGTGGAAAACCTTTGCAATTTGGGTAAAATTGATAGCCAAAATTTTACTATGATAATGATACCATTAAAATTATCAGGGGCGTCCGGATCTCCAATAAGAGCTATCGCCATTGATAGAAACTTTTCGTGAGTTTACAGAACAACACAATACAAAGTAATCTGCATGAAATTTGTTGAATTAGTAGTATGGGATGAGTGAATTTTACATCGAGTTTTAATACTCCTTACGAGTATAATGTACTAGTATGCCAACAGCTTATGTTTTGATAAATTGTGATCTGGGCTCCGAAGAGGAGATATTACAGGAAATTAAAAAACTCCCTGGAGTAAGTGAAGTAAGTGGAGTATACGGAGTTTATGATATAATTGTCAAGATTTCTGCAGATACTATGGACAAACTCAGAGAAACAATAACATGGCATGTTAGAAGAATAGATAAGGTTAGATCTACACTGACCATGATAGTGATTGAAGGTCAGACAGGAAAGGATAAGAAGAATCAGCCAAACATGTTTTGAATATTTTTGATATTCTGAACAAGTGTGGATACCTCGTCAGATGTATTGAAGAAATGAGGAGACGCTCTAACTGCTTTTTTCTTTCCACCTCCAATTATATCCCTTTCTGCAACAACTATTCCATTTTCTTCTAATTTGGATACCATAACTTTTGGGAGCACAGAGTTTGTGTCAAATGAGACTATGGAGGATCTGAGCATTTCATTTTCAGGCCCAAATATCGAAAGACCAGGGATTGTTCTTAACTGCTCAATTAGCTCATTCGCTACTTTCATATTCATCTTTCTTATAGTGTCAATACCTATGTGTTGAATGTACTTCAGAGATGAAGCAAGCCCTGCAATTCCAACATAGTTCCTGAAACCCGTTTGGAATTTTTGTGGAGAATCAGCATATACCAGATTTTTTTCTTCAGTAATAATTGCTGATTCTCCTCCGACGTACTTGGGAATCAGCAATGGGGCTGATTCTTTTTTGCAATAAAAAATACCAATCCCTGGAGGACCACATAGCCATTTAAATCCAGGGAAGGCAAGAAAGTCGCATCCAATTTTTTTTACATCCACATCTATAGTGCCAACAGATTGGGCAGCGTCTATCGAATATAGCAAACTATGCTTATTTGCAATCTTGCCAATTTCTTCAACAGGCATTATTGCTCCATTATTATAAAGAACATGACTAAGAGTTACCATCCTTGAATTCTTTTTCTTGGCGATTTTGTCAATCTTGTCAAGATCGAAGAACCCGTTTTTATCAATCCCTATCTCTTCCAATTGTACACCGTACTTTTTTGAAACATTTAGCCAAGGAAAGTAATTGGCATAGTGTTCATGAAGACCTCCACGGGCTATAATTATGTCAGATTTTTTCCATTCAAGACCTGATGCGACATAATTTAATCCCTCAGTAGTACTTTGCGTAAAGATAATTTCATCTGGCTCGCAGTTAATGAGACGACCTATAACCTTTCGAAGCTCATTCATAAGTGACGTGATGTACTCCTGAACAGAACTCGAGTCAGGTCCCTCTTCTGAGCATCTCACAAGGAAATCAGTGATAGACTTGATTGTAGATAATGGAGTTGGTGCGAACGACCCACAGTTCATGTAAATCTTTTTTTTCGTAACTGGAAAGTCCTTACGTATTAATTCTAGGTCGTTTTCCTTTGCTTTATCATCATAATCCATTATAACCCCTTTTGGTAATTCATTATAATAAAATTATGATTAAGTTATGAATATTTATAATTAAACTGAAAAAACACTAGATTTTATTAAGTTAGGACGTTAATCAGTTTTAAACTTTACCTACTGTTAGAAAGGTTATTCATCTCGTATGAATGGCCTTTTGATCAGTGTTCACATGATCATGATTCTTCCTATACACGTGTTAGCAAGAATTATTTGTTTACTAAATTAATAATTGAATTTTCAATTTCGTGAAGTTTAACCGGTTTTAATAATACATCAACTTTCTTGTCACGAAAGACTGGGTTTTTTTCTATTTTTTGAGGTTGCTCATAATCAGCGGTAATGAATAGAATGGGTGCTTCTGGGTATATATCTAAAATTTCGGTTGCTACGTCCGCTCCGTTTTTTTCCCTGGTAATAACGAGTTTATTAGATAAACATCAGGCGGGTCACTTTCAAGATCTTCCTTTATCTTGTTCCCTCTAGTGTAACGTGCAACTACATGATATCCTTTCCTTGATAAGTAGTCACTATAAAGAGTAAGAATATCTTCATCGTCCTCTACGATCATAATTTTGAGCGGTCTTTTTGATCCATTCTTCATAAGTTCCACCTGGATTAGGTGCATAAGAAACTACTCCAATAAACTATAAGATAATTTTAGATCCGCAAAAAGTTTTCATGTCATTTTGTTCATAAATATATTCGGCGATTTAGGTTGAGTAGCGATCATCCTGACAGTCCCAAAGAAGAAATACTTCGTCGCGTAAAATCGATGACTTTTTCATGTATTTGCTGTGATGTAAGCAAACCTGTTGGATTGACCGCAATGGACTACCAGCCCAAAGGATCGGGGCCGCATGTCATAGGGTTTTTTATTTGTCCTGATTGTCGAAATAAGTATATGGTTAAGATCGAGGATTTGGGAAGAGTTGGACATATTTGACCATGCTGTGAATCTTTTTGCAACTGTCAGGGGAAGTTAACTTTGTAATTCAATAATCAGATTGCCGGGCCGTAGGTAGAAAATTTTTATTTCGGATTTTATTTTTCAGAGTCACGTTTTGCTACGCGATGGGAGGAAAAGTTAGCCTTACCGGGCTTTCACTCGATCCTCCCATCATTTTCAGAGAAAATTTTTTATGATATCTCTTCCAACAATATTACTACAAAGCGCCATTCTGTATCTGGCAGGAGGAACCGGTCTTGTATCCGATTGTTATGGCTATCCTCCCGTCAGTTTAACTTTTTTCTAGATTCTCCACACGAATAGTTAGTTTTACCAACTCTTCTTCTAAAACTGAAATTTTCATTTGTGATAATATGTTTTGCCTAATTGTACTTATTAGATATCGAGTAGTATTATCAGTTGCTCGCTTTTCATATTTTAAGTAAAGTTTGTGCCGTTTTATAACCAATGCATTATACTCTCCAAAATTCGTTCCCGTTTTCTCCATTTGTTCAAGGATTTCCTCATCTGCAACTCTTAATTGTGTAATTATAGGATCTTCTGTCATTTTACCTCAACCATCCATCGAATTGTGTTTTCTCTCCATTCAATTTTTGCTTACTCTTTTGATATCCATATTGGACTACATCAATCATTAAGGAAAATGATCTAGTCTCTTTTATATCTCTTAACGAATTTAGTTGACTACCGAGTTACTAAGGCTTATTAACGAATGTAGGTTAAGATAAGTATTGTATAACTCTTGTTTGATATGTTGAAATGAATACAACAATTTTGTTAGTGGTGTTATTTATCAAAGCACAGTAAAGGGAAAACTAGAATTCTGTTCAGATAGATGCTGCAAAGACTTCCTTACTCGAGATCTGATAGAAATGACACGAATAAATAATCAAACACGTGGTGCTAAGACCAAATGAATAAGTCGACAAAGTGCATCGAACAGCAGCATGATGTATGTGATGGAAATATCATCAAAAACTCCAGTGAAACAAGAGCATGTGAATGCCAATGCCACGACTATATGTATAAACTGGTCAGCAGAATGCGGGCCGCAGAAACCTCATAGTTAAGTCCGAATTCGAGTGAGTTAATACTAGCGATATAATGGATTCGTTGATTTCAACGTTTTTATAATTTATTGTGGAATAATGTTATAACGCAACCATTGTTTCCATTCTCTGGTGGGCCAACCTATCAACCACGATTCATGGCCCATCAGCCTGAAATCTTTATAAATTTTTTTGTCATGAGAATTTTGTAATAAACCTAATCATCCAGGTTGCTGGGGCGAGTGTAGGTTTTAATCGTGTTTTCCTATGCTCGCCCAAATCAAGATTCCAACTTTCTAATTTCGCTACTACTAACTTCATACAATATCCAATTAAAATTCTTAATTCACTATCTAATGGGTCCATTTCAAAAATGCTGTCAGTTTTTTTATTTTAATCCTCTTGTCAATTTCGAAGTATTTTATACTATATCGATGTGTTTAGTATTGAGCATAGATAAATTTGGTAAAAAACAAAAAACGAATAAAAATAATACACGAGCCCACTGTAAATTATACGTTTTGGAACACTGGTTCTAAAAATATTAGAGAGGAAAATGCTGAGACTGTAAATAAGACATTGTCGAGTACAGAAAAGGAGATACCCAGAGGGCGTTCCATAGGGAACAAAAAAATTCGACAGAAAAATAGGATAGGCGCAGAACGGATATAGGGTATAAGTGAGTTTAAACCATTTTATTTTTTATTGTTTATATGATCATAAGATTCCCAAAATCAGTGCTGACTTACTTTTCATTCTCGTGGGCCGGAGCGGAATTGCTTTACTGGCCCACGTGTCTTGATCTGGCTACGTTGTGAACCGTTATAAGTCAATTTGTTTTGTACATATCATGCAGATACATGACATCTGCCTCAATTGCGGGCATAAAAAAAATGATCATACTTCGGATGGCTCTAGATGTCAAAACGACATGTGTCCTTGTTTAGGATTTAAAACAACCTTTTTGCAGTATGGCACAGGATCCTGAAATAAAATTCGATGGTTAGTTGGTTCTTATCCGTCGAATTTCATATTTTTTAAATCATATTTGAATACACTGAAAAAACCTTGGAGGGATTCTGGAATTAATGGAAGATTGGTTTCAATGGACTTCACTAAACAATCTCTTGATTTTGTATCCTCGACAATAAATTCAATTGATTTTTTGTCGGGACAGTAATTGAATTTGATTTTAGCCGCATTATCTTTACAATTATCTCTTGCAGCACTCTCTAAAACATCGCACCAATGAGCCAGTTCTTCGGGGCTTACAACAAGTTTGTCAAGAGTTTTTAGAGTCTCTTCGATACTCCTGTCCAATCCCAAACACCATTTTCGTATATTGAACGGAGAAAAAGATAAGTGTTTCATAAAAAACATAACATATCCGCTTGATCCAATCAAGAGATCACACTAATCATATAATAACAAATTAATTTAGACGACTAAACCCATCTAATTTAATTTATTCAAAAGGCATAGTAAAGAATCTTGAATACGCTTCAGTTTCACAGGTTTTATTAAAATGTCTATATTTTTGTCGTAAAATGCGTCATGTTTTGATATTTCCTTTTCTAACATTTCAAATGCGGTAATGAAGACTATGCATGAAATTGGGAATTTCTTTAAAATTTCCATTGCAACTTCTAATCCGTTGATATTACCGCGAAGTTTATAATCTAAGATGTAAGCGTCCGGATGCTCGATATCAATATCTTGTAATATACTATTGGTGTTGAGATATGTGCATATTATCCTGTGGCCCATTTTAGAAAGATAATCCCTATACAGAGTTATGATATCCTCGTCGTCATCTAGTATCATTATAGAGTAATTGTCTTTTGTTACCATATTTTTCAACCCGAAAACCAATTGCCGAGTTGATAAACAGGTACGATTATCTAAGTAACATATTATAAAAGAGTTGGTCACACTTCGCACTAATAGAAGGGCACGTTTTTCAATCATATTTTAGTCCCCCTTGTTTCACTTGCTAATGTATCTTAATTTAAAGACATATCCAGAAATGACTTTGGGAAAAACATTTCTGAAACCTAACTA
This sequence comes from Nitrososphaeraceae archaeon, assembly GCA_035250685.1. Lineage (GTDB taxonomy): Archaea > Thermoproteota > Nitrososphaeria > Nitrososphaerales > Nitrososphaeraceae > TA-21. The sequence continues at coordinate 34,063 of DATFEX010000046.1, forward strand.
TTCATTTGAAGACGGCCTCGTTTCTTAGGAATATGAATTAACTTTCATTATGAATTGCCATGCACGCGACCTTGTATCATTCATTTTCTCGAAATTATTTATAGTCTTACTGTTAAAGGTATCAAATGGAACATATTTGTATGCAGATAGATGTTTAAGTTTAATGTCATCTTTGTGTCTGTACCATTCGACATTATCCGAATTTTCTTCGTTTATTGTTAGTAGATTAACTGTTTTCAAATATTCTTGATACATATCTTGCTCAGTGGGCTTGTAGTAAGCAGAAGCCAAACCTATCTTATGGCCTAATAGCATTTCTCTGATTTCAGGGTTTAATTTAGAATCTACTAACTGTTTTGTAAAGAACTTGCGAAATCCATGTAATACAGCTACTTCCTTTCTTTTATGTGGGTTTATATGATTAACCCTTCTAAGACCGGTATTTGAAATACAATTCTGTAGTGTAACCCTTAATGATTTACCAGTAAAGGGTCTACTTTTTTGTATGGTATTGTTAGTAAATTTCATTACCAATAGAAATGAATCTCGTGTTATTTTTTACCTCGCCTTTTTCTAAAGTTCTACATAATTATCAATTTCTTTAGCACATTCAGGAGTACAAAATGTAAAAGTATCCTTCATTATCTCCTGACTATGCAAGAATCTTGTATAAATCGTCAATTCGCTCTAAATTTGCTATTCTAATTGATTGTAGAGCGCCTATTCTGATACCAGTTGAAGCCAGCATAATAAAGGCAGTCTTTGAACGCTGATCGGAGAATTCTAATATTTTCCGTATTTATTCATCAGTATATCCCCTATCCTTGCCATTGATGCTATTATCCCTATTGTCAGTCCGGATAAATTTCTTCATTTTAGTCCAATTTAGGACAACATCATTCATTTCGCAAGCGTGTTTTATTGCTGAGAATATGACAATCTTATACTGTCTTGATACCTTTCTTTGTAATAAATAATTGATTATTAGGCTAGATATTTCATCCTGTGGTAACTTTAGAAAGAAGTCAAGATCCTTTTGACAATATTTTAGAAATTGTCTTAAACAGTATACATATTGCTCTTTTGTTTCATCCGAATTGATAAAATTTACAAAGTTATCATACCTGTTTATTGACGCTTGCATGCACTAAATGAAAAGAAGGTATAGTAAAGAACTAAATTATTTAATTATACTTATTGATAACTCAATTATGATTTCTGAGATGTTAGGCAATAAAGGATTCAATACTCTAATTTATGATGATGCCTATGCAAAAATATGTTTAATTGCATCAATCATATCAGAATTTCAGAACAAAAACGATAGAGCAAATCAGGATAAGATAATTTACCTGGATCTTGATGCAGCATTTACCGCTTATATTAAAGCCGGATTGATTCCTTCTATAGAAATACACAAAGTTGACAATAACATATATCTGTCTGAATCAAATGCCCTGAAGGTATATCTTCCATCTGAGGACATGTTTGATGCTATCATAGTTGATATAATAAAGTCAATAAATGAATGTTCCTTAATTATTTTTGATTCTGTAAACTCATTTTACAATCTTTATTACAATGGGATCATAAACAACTCGAATAACATACTAAAAATTGGAAGTCTTAACCAACTACTTTATTTTATTCTAATGTTGATTTTGAAGCATACCTCAGAATGTAATATCCCATTCCTAGTAACCAGCATGGTCCGTTATAGGAGAAAGGAAATAGTAACAACCAATAGACTTCTTAATAAGAAAAGTTCATTGAATTTTTATGTCAAGATTAAGAATCTTAATGATCTTTCAGTTACAATACTCAGTGAATCAAACGAGAATCATAAAAGTTTCATTATGAAGGACAAAGTTCTGAGATGGACTTGAACCAACTAGGCACCAATCTTAATCTTAACTATATGGAAGCCTACAATCAATGCAATGGTAAGTAGAGTAAATCCTCCAGTCAAAAATGCCCATTGACTCTTAGATGTTGCCGCTTTTCCTGAGTTATAAAGCAAATATGCTCCGAACATCCCCATAAATAGTATCATAACAATAACAATCGTTTCGCCTATCGTTTGAACTGATCTTGATGGAACGATGAATTCTCCTGATCTAGCCCCTTCTATAATTGAATTAACCAATCCTGAAGCAAATGCGAAAAATGCAACTAGATATAGTACCGTCGCCAGAGTAAGATATTTTGAAGTGCCAGTAAGCATCCAGTTACTAGTATAATGAATTATAATTAAGTTTATCGAAAATTCGAATTTGAACTCTCGTAACCCTTTATCGGAAAAATCTATATTTTCTATAAAAAATTAAAGATAATAATTTTGGCTATTATCCTCTTCTGTATGTACTGGTATTATACTGTCTACCAGAGTGGTATCGACCCCTACTGACTCCTCCTCTACCATATCCGAATCTTCTTCTACTTTGACTATTGTAATTGGACGATCTTTGTCTATTGACTCTATTTCTACTAACATACAATGTCGGGACTTCAATTCCTATTTCATCATTCAATCTCTTTACTGTTAGCTCTGTTCGCTTGAGTATCCTTTCAAAATCCTCATATCTACTACTTGAAACTAAAGAAATTGCTTTACCACTTGCACCTGCTCGAGCTGTTCTGCCAATTCTGTGGAAATAAACTACCGGATCTTCAGGAATATCATAATTAATGATATTTCCAACGGCTGGGACGTCTATTCCCCTTGCTGCAATATCTGTAGCTACCAGTATATCATCACTTCCGTTTTTGAACCTGTTCATAGAATAATCTCTCTGTCTTTGAGATAAGTCTCCATGAATTGTAATAACTTTAAAACCTTCTCTATTCAAATCATCAGCTATTCTCTGAGTTCTTTGTTTTGTGGCAACAAATACAATAGTTTGCTGTCCTTTTTCCCTGTTTCTAATAAAATTACAAAGATGCTTGAACTTTTCTCGCTCTTCAATAATAAGATAAGATTGATCTATAGTTTCTAAACTAATCTCATCTTCATTGAGTCTAATTTGTTCTGGGTCTTTCATGTATTCTCTTGATAGTCTTAGAATTTCAATTGGCATCGTTGCCGAAAATAGGCATGTCTGTCTTCTTTCATTTACATAGAAGAGAATGAATTTAATGTCATCAACAAATCCCATATCAAGCATTCTATCAGCCTCATCTAACACCACAAAAGTTACATCATCTAATTGAATCGTGCCTTGCTTCAAATGATCGATTAGTCTGCCCGGTGTTGCAACAATAACCTGGATTCCCCTTCTTAGCTGATCTTTTTGTATGTTAATACTTTGCCCGCCGTAAATTGCAAGGCTCCTTATTCCTATATATTTTGAAAATTTTCTAATTTCGTTGTTAACTTGCATCGCCAACTCTCTCGTTGGGACAATAATTAATGCCTGGATTGGACCTCTTGGCTTTATTTTACTAATCAGAGGAAGAGAAAATGCAGCCGTCTTGCCTGTTCCCGTATGCGCTTGTCCTATCACATCTTTTCCTTTTAAAATAAGTGGAATAGACTGTTCTTGTATAGGAAAAGGCATTTCCATACCCATTTCTTTAACCGCCTTTACTATAGACGTATTTAGACCTAATTCTTCGAATGAAACCATTTTTTTAATTCACTTTTTTGTTTTGTGTTTACAAAAGTTACGGAAGATCTGGAAAGATTTTTCTTGTTTCACTTAACTTATCCGCCGTACCTTAAGTTAACTTTATGAGCTTATATCGGAGATATAAGTGTGATGATACAAGAGTTTTATCAAATCGTATTGAAACTTATCGCTCTCAAATAGTTGGTCTGTCAGTAAGTAGATGATTAGACAAGTATCAGACTCGATAACTTAAATTCTACACAAGCGATAATAAAAAATATGATGGAGGATCAGGATCAAAATCAAGACTTGAAGGAGAAGAAACTACGCGGTTCTGGTGGATTCGTATTAGCCCATGTTACAGATGAGGAACAGAAAAAGGGCAATTTAGGAGGACCAGAGTTATTCCTTGCAGGGATAGGACGACTTCCTTCTGACAGGCTTGTTAAATATCATTGTAACAAATGCGATAAAGATTATCAAGGATCACCAAATATCAGTTTTGAAAATCCTAATGAAGATCTTGGTGAAGGCGTTACGCTCTTTGAGAAGGGTGAATACAAATGTAAGACTTGTAAAAGCATAATTGCACAGTATAGAAAATTTGATGCTCCTGAAGAGTCCGAACCTAAAGAATCCAAATCAGCTGAAATATCAAGTCCAGCTGAAATATCAAGTCCAGCTGAAATACCAGATACTAAGAATACTGAAAAAATTTCCGAAACTACTACCAATCTACCGTCATTATCAACTTCGATTACACAAAATGAATTTATCTCTATTCAATCTCTCGTTGGAATGCCTGCCTATGATTGGGATGCTATGTTAATTGGTAATGTTCAAGAGATTGGTCTCAAAAGGACTTCTAAAGGAAAAATGGAAATAAATCTAAAGATTCCTAAAAAGAGTAATAATCAAAATATAGAAGTTGCTTGGAAAAGTATTTCTAAAATTGGAGACATAATCTTACTTGAAAATTCAGAGCCTTCACAACCCACTCAACAAGGCATTTGTCCCCATTGTGATTTCCAAAACGAAAATGATGCGGTATTTTGTTCTGAATGTGGTAAGAAAATTAGCAATGATTAACCTCGTGTATTATTAACAAAAGACAGATACTAAATACTGGCTCTTATGCAAGGCCGATCCTTACATCAACTGCAATTGCTCCCTTACCTTCCTCTAGTACTAATAACGGATTCATGTCAAATTCTGCAATCTCAGGAAAATCTGTAACCAGTTGAGATAATCGTTGGAGGCACTCAACTAGTACTTTTATGTCAGATGGAGGCTGTCCTCTTATCCCTTTCAAAATTTTATACGTCTTGATTGATTCTACCATCTTGATTGCCTCTTGTTCATTAATAGGAGCCAGTCTGAATATCACATCTTTGAGAGCTTCTACATAGATTCCTCCAAGACCAAACATGATTAAAGGACCAAAAAGCTTATCGTGTTTTGCTCCAAGAATTGTTTCTCTGGCAGATTCTACCATCTGTTGGACGAGTACTCCTTTAATATTTGCGTCTTTTTTGTAATTCTTTGCGTTGTTAATTATTTCACTGAAAGAAGATGAAACTTGCTGCTTATTCTTCAGGCCTACTTTTACTCCCCCTGCATCTGATTTATGAATTATGTCTTGCGATACAATTTTCATAACCACAGGATAGCCGATTTCTTCTGCTCTCCTTACACATTCTTCCTCACTTGTGCAAAGGTAACTCTTTGGCCTTGGAAATCCATAAGCATTGAGAACATCATAACCCTCTCCTTCTAGAAGATTTTTTCTTCCCTCTTTTCTTACATTATCAAATATTTGTTTGGCCTTTTCCTTATCAACATTGAATTTTTTAATTTCAGGTTCTTTTTCTGCTATCCAAAAAGAAAAGTCATACATTGCTTTCAGTGTCCTTATTGCGGGCTCTGCATAAGGAAAATGGGGAATTCCACCATCGGATAGTATTTGTTTATTTTCTGTTCCTTCTGCAAGACCCATAAGTGCTGCAAGTGAAGTTCTTCCAGAATTGGCAGTGATCTTTACTATGGTTCTTGCAAGATCATCATAATCTAAAGTAGCCGATGGAGTACACATGGTAACAATTGAGCCCACGTTGGGATTTGAAACAACTTCAGTAAGGACCTTTTCAAATCGATTAAAATCAGCGTCTCCCACAATATCCACGGGGTTCCTTGCCGATCCATGTGCAGGTATAACTTTCGCTATTTCTTCTCTAGACGCGCTAATATCAGCTATTTTCATACCATATTTTGAACACGCATCAGTGGATATTATTGCAGGTCCACCCGCATTTGATACAATTACAGTACCTTTGTCATTCTTAGGAATTGGTTGTTTTGAAAAGGCAGTAGCAAGATCAAAGAGTTCCTGCATCGAATCCACTCTGATTACGCCACTTTGCAAAAATAATGCATCATAGACCTCATCAGCTCCCATCAAGGCCCCTGTGTGTGACATGGCAGCCTTTGCACCCTCTGGAGTTCTACCAGATTTTATGACAACTATTGGTTTCTTGTATTGCTTGGTCGTCTTCCTTCCTATTTCCATGAATCTTCTGCCATCATGAATGTCTTCAAGATACATTATGATTACAGAAGTCTCAGGATCGTGACATAATAATTCTAAAACATCATTTTCATCAACATCTATCTTGTTTCCCATGCTAATTACTTTTGAAAATCCTATACCCTGTGCCATAGCATCTTCAACAGTGGCAGCACAGATAGCTCCACTTTGGGAAACGAGTGCAATATTTCCATGTTTTGGTGTTATTTTTAGAAACGTGGAATTCATCATGTTTTGTTTTGACAAGCTCATTATACCCAAGCAATTTGGGCCAATAACCCTTGTACCATACTTCTTACAAATAGCGGCAACTTCCCTTTCAAGAGTTGCTCCCTGCTCATCAACTTCTTTGAATCCAGCTGAAACAATTATGGAACCTTTAATTTTTTTCATCCCTACTTCTTCCATCACTTTTGGTACAATCTTGTTTGGAGTGGCTACAACTGCTAGATCTATATCATCTGGTATGTCAAGGACACTTTTGTACGCTTTGATACCAGACACATATTCATTAGTAGGACTGACAGGGTAGATCTTGCCTTTATAACCATTCTTAATATTTGTAAAAATTGCCCTCCCGATTCCGGGTTTTTCGGAAGCGCCTATTATTGCAATAGACTGTGGTGATAGAAACACACTCCGGTTGGATGTCTCACTAGTCTCACTATGCGAATTCATACAAAAATAATTTTGCCTACATAGTTATAAATGCAGTGATATTATAAGATCATAATATATTTCCGCCAAGATATATTAATTATTGCGTATTTCTTTGTAAAAATAGCTAAAGTGAGAATCAGAAAAGTATTTCTGCCGTTTTGAATAGTCCTTTCTATTTATTAGTAATCATATCAATACTATATCATAGTAACGTCATTTGACTTCACTTTGTCTATCCCACTTGAATCTTCGCAGTTAGACATAATTCCTAATCAATAATTCTGTATGACCGACTCTTTTGGAAGCTACTGCATTGATAGATCGGTTTACATTAATTACTTTAGTAAGATGAGAGTAATTCGAATAAAGTTTTCTAATTTCTTCCGTATTGGAATTACTGAGTAAAACTTTACATCCTTTACCTGTCAATTCATTAAACATAGCAGCCAGGTCCTTTTGATCCTCAAGAGAAAAACCATTATTGGTGTAACTGGTAAAATTTGCAGTATTACTGATCGGAAAGAACGGTGGATCAAGGTATACAAAGTCATCTTTCTCAGCTTTTTCAACTAATATTTTCTTGTAGTCACTAACTCTCAAATATGATCCAGACCTTTTTAATACGATATTTATCTTGCGCAAATTGTCGGCATCGCAGATGATTGGATTTTTATATCTTCCAATTGGAACATTGAATAAACCGTTCCTGTTTACTCTGTACAGACCATTATAGCATGTTTTATTTAGAGTGATAAATCGAGCAGCCTTATCTATCCTGTTCAATACTTTTATTGAGTCTCGTAGATGATAATAGTATTTTTTAGGAGATTTATTATATTCAATTTGATGGTAGATTAGCGCTGAAATAAGTTCTTCTACATGATCCTTTATGACTTTATAGGCGTCAATTAATTCAGCATTGATATCCGAAAGGAAGGCGTTTCTATCAGAAGTTGTATCAGAAGTTGCTATCTGGAAGAATACAGCTCCTCCACCAAGGAACGGTTCGAAGTATCTGGCGAATCTTGTTGGGATGAGTCGGACTATTTGAGGTATTAACTGACCCTTTCCTCCTGCCCATTTAACAAATGGATGGCATCCAGTTGTTTGATACAGTAGTTCGTGATTTTTTCCTCCTTCAAATCTCATAATGACATTCGAACTCGATCATTAATTGTAGAGTAATTTGCATATAAAGCATTATAAAATTTGAAAAGTTTACTCATGTCAACTCATTGTCAACTCATTTATTCTTTGGATCCTTGGTCGTCTCGTTTTTCTTTACTTTATAGCCTGCTCTTGTCATTTGAATATCGCATTTTATACAAATTTTTCCTATCCTAGTACTCGTCATCGTTTCAGTGGGAGTTAGTTGATGACACATCACGCAGGCTGTTAGCGATTTATACAGATTCAATTCAATATGATTTCTAATACAAACATGCTATTTATCTGTAAAACATTCATTTATGATTTCCAGACAATACTTAGAATCTGTATTAGATGTTTTATCAGGCGCAAAACAATAATGGTTACAGGTAATTTAGTAGACAGATAAATTTACTTGATATTTTTAATATTTCCATTCATCTGATATGTTATTCCACCAAGTCCTATAGAGCTTGGCATCCTTACCAAGCTCGTCTTTTATTCTAAATTCAATTGAATAAAACATATTCTCGATTGCATCTGTTCCCCCATCAGCATGTAGCTCTTTACCAATCATAGATACCCTCTGCTTTTTAGATTCTAAATCTGATGCATTCGGGTTTTCAATACAGTATGTAAGAATGTCATAAAACTCCTTCTAAATATGCGTCCATACTACTATTTCGCTCTATCCAAATTATCAAATAATCTTGATATAAATTCTACGGAATGAAGAATGTTGGCAAATTCTCGTCTTTTTAAGCTTAGGACAATTCAAATATGGTCAATTAAAGATTTATGATGTACAAAGTCAATATCATAGATATGATTTGATGTGCGATTGATAGAATCTCAATTTCTACATCTGACAACCATTGGTTGGAAAACAGGTAAGCTACATAAGATAGAAATATGGTATGTAACTCATAATGAGAAATATTACGTAATGTCAGAACGTGGAATGAATGCTCATTGGGTTAGGAACATCAATCATAACCCGAGAATTTCATTTAGTATTAATAACTCCAAATACGAAGGTGAGGGAAGAATTATTGATTCTAAGAAGGAAAGTCAATTAGAAGCTCAGGTTTCAGAAATTATGAACGCAAAATATCATTGGGATCAAGGACTGATTGTGGAACTCAGACCTTGAGATCTACTTTAAGGTAACAGCTTCATTTCTGAGTTACTATTCTTCATAATGATTGGACAATTATGTTACCTGATCTAATATCCATCTCTTAAATTTTTCAACTGCAAATTCTTCAGATTGCTTAATGAATCTAGGATCCTTAAGTTTCCATTGATCTTCTGGTATGGAGTCAAAAAAATCTTGCATAAATAGAGTAAACCTAAAACGTAGATTTCTTGCATTTTCATTCACATTGTAGCGCTTTAGTATCGTTGCTATTTTTCCAAATGAGGTATCATAGTCTCTCTTAAATGGTGTAATCTTTAAAGTCTCATTTAGAATTGAGGTTACAGAATCCATATCCTTGTTGATTGTTATCAATGCTTACATATCACTATGATCAATGGTTACTAAGTAATAACACCCAAAAATGTTTTTGTAAATCTTTTTTTTGCTATTTCAAAGGCTTTTTCACCTTTGGGTGTTAGCCTGTAAGTTATAGTTTTACCTTCTTTCTCTTCACTAAGGAATCCCAAGTCTTTTAGACTCTTAAGTGCGGGATAAATTGTTCCTGGACTTGGCTTGTCACCTCTTCTTTTTGCAAGTTCACTTGCTATCTCCTGACCATGCATTGGTTTTTTTGATAACAAGAATAGTATCAGAAATCCCAGCAGTCCTCTCATATCACAACATT
>DATFEX010000047.1:0-6274 GCA_035250685.1 Nitrososphaeraceae archaeon
ATAATTTTGGTTCATCCATAAACCTAAGTGATAACGAAGGATTTTCTGAACATCCACAAATCGCAAGTGTTGGAAATCATATTTACGTTGTATGGGTAGACGAGTCGTCGGGCGAAAGAGAGATAATGTTCTCTAAAAGTTCAGACAGTGGGAAGACGTTTTCTGACAGTATTGTGATAAGTCAGGATTCAATAAGTCCATACAATGTTGAACTGGCAGCAGAAGGACAAAATGTCTACATTGTTTGGAATAGTTTTGGAATTGAAATGCGAAATATCATATTATTAAGTAAGAGTAATGATGCAGGTAAAACGTTTGGAGAATTAACAGAGATCGGCATGGGCGACTTGGAAACATATCCCAAAATAGCTGCAAGTGCAAATGAATATTATGTATCGTGGGATAGAAAAGACAGTGAAGGTACAGAAATCTCATTGATTAAAGGCCATAAAGATTCTAACAATATACAAAATTCCACTCAACTTGATAAACTAAATAATGGAGGAATAGATGGTGGAGAATCTCAAGTAACTGCAGACGGAGACCATGTGATTGTATCTTGGACTAGCCTAGTACCAATTGATAAAAAGTATGTTTACATCAGCAATAGTATGAACAATGGCAACGATTTTGGGGATAATATTCCTTTATCTTCTACTAACTCATCAAATGTCGAGAATATTCTCATTAGTGATAATTCATATATTGTTTGGCAAGATAATATAGATGGTAATCAAGAAATCTTCTATACTAAAAGTAATGCGAATGGGACTAGCATCGATAAACCCATAAATGTTAGTAACAACATCGGTATCTCCGAATGTCCTTCAATTACAGTATCAACAAGTGGTATACACATGATATGGGAAGATGATACTACGGGAAACCACGAAGTATTGTATAAAAGACTAGATAAAACAGCTTAAAGATACATTAAGTTATTAACATTTATACTTAAACTAGAAAACACCGATTTTTTATATAGAATCCACGTTAATCATTTTTAAGGTTTACCTAGGAAAAGACGGGTTATTTCATGTTATAGAAAAGCCCTTTGTTCACGCTGTTCACAGTGTTCACATTTTGTCTTTTTCTAATTGTAATTTTACACAGTCTTCGCATCTTAGAAAAGGAGAATAAATCTGTCCATCTTTTCCGGTTCCTTTGTTCAATTCCAGTCCGATTTTTTTCTTTTGATGACAATCACTACAAGTTGCGATTTCTCCGACAAGATCACCTACGACCATAATTCATGGAGTCAAGCAATACATTATAAAGTTAGCCTCACGGTTCCATCAGTTTTTATTTAATTATTTATTGCAGGGTATAATTTGTCAAATCATTAATATCTCTAACAAAAATGGCAGTTTTGCTTAAGTTTAAATGTTATTTTTGGGAATAATTGACTAGAAGAAAATTGGCCGATCAGCTGATCTCTTACGAAATTGCCATAGGTGTTTTTGCCTATCTAGCCTTCTCGCTATTCTATATTAGAAGAAAATATTCAAAGAAAAGATTCCGTAAACTAGATACCGTCAAACAGGCCAAAATTGACTGGATGGATCACCCGAGGCTCAGTCAACTACCGTAAAGGAAAAAAGTGTATTGTCAAACCCACAGAGTTTTTATTTTAGTTTTAATAGGATATCATACGAAACTATTTCATACTTGATGGGAGAATGCCTCTTACTCGACTTCTAAACATCTCCCATCAGGTTTTAACTTTTTTATAATTTATTGTCTATAGTATATCCAGCCCTCGTCAAAAAATAGGGAGTTAATAATTCGCAAGAATTTTTAATAAAACTATTGAGGCAAGGGCTATCTGTTTTTAGTTTGCAGAATCTTTTTAAAATTGCATTGATTATAGCATATGCCAATCGGCAAACTTCATTCTGAGGGGCTCATATGACTTCCAAATATTGAGCCCTTCAGTTCTAACTTTCTTATAATATGTTTGTCCGTATAAAGTATGTTTGGTCTAGCGATATATCTTACGTATTTGGCAGATTATTTAACCGGTAGGAAAAACAAGATTTTTTGCAAGTTATGTGGAATTAAATTAAAGAGCGATAAAGATTTAGATATTCATATTAGAAACAATCACAAACATGATGTCTAGCCAATCTCTTTGCTGTTTAGTTTTAACTTTTTTATAATTTGTTGATTATAACATAAGTTCCCAATTATGAACTCACCCGTAAATTCCGATAATAATGAAAATGACGCTCGCTAACGCGCTTAAGCCTACTATAGCAATCCACTTCATTATTTCGACGGTTTGCAGCACTTCTAATATATTGCCTAATGATTGATAACGGTTTAATAGCAGCTCCAAATACTCCTCTAATTTCCTTTAATTTTATCAACAGATCAATGTATTGTATTCATATAATTTCGCGAGGAATGGTCGGACCTAGGATAGTTTTGTTTTTTAACAACTCACCTAAAGACGACATATTTTTGGAATCGAGATTAGCCGTTTCACATGGTTCATCATTAATACAAATCGTTGTTGTACAATTGCCATTTTCACATTTTGTAGACATATTGGTTTGCAATCGTGTATCAGTTGATGACAGGATAGCACTAGGAAATAAGACAATGGTTGAACAGATTACAAATACGGAAACAACTATTGCAGCAATTATCATAATATGCATTTATGAAGAGCCGGAATTTTATTTTTGCGTTAACTTATGAGCGAAATTCTCTACAACATCCAAGAGATTTCTGCTGTAGAAAATTTTTTATGACATCTCTACGTAGTATTACTAACTCGCAAGAGTCTCGACTCTGGTGGGAGGTCGATTATTTGCGCTCCATTGCTTTCTCTTGCCTCCCATCAGTTAATTTTTTATTTGACCTCCTTCAATTAAGAACAGTTTTTACATTACGATGGGAGGAAAAGTTAGCCTTACCGGGCTTTCTCTCGATTCTCCCATCATTTTAGAGAAAATTTTTTATATTTTTTTGTCGTAATTAGATTAACGTCAATCATCGTACGCTGGCGGGAGGAACCGGTCTGTGTCCCACGGCTAATCCTCAGCCTCCCGTCAGTTTAACTTTTTTATTATTTAGTGTGGATAGAATTATAACGCAACACAAAACCATAGTTCCAAGCCTGATGGGCCAACCTTTCCAGTCATTATGGGCCCATCAGTCTGAAATATTTATAAATTTTTTTGTCATGAGAATTTTGTAATAAACCTAATCTCCAGTTGCGCGGGCGAGCGTAGGTTTTAATCGTGTTTTCCTATGCTCGCCCAATGAGATTCCAACTGTTAAGTACTTTAGTGCCTATAGATTAACCATGACAGGAAATTTTGAAAACAAAAAGGAAAATCCTGCAGGGAAGGAACCAATGAATCCTGAAGATATCGGACAGGATGCGATTGATAGAGGGCAGGATACAGGAATTGCAGAAGGCGGTCAAACAGGAACTAACAATCCTGAGGCGCAAGAAAAGTATCGCAAAAAAGGAATGACAGAAGTTTAGTTTCTGTCACTCTCAAATTTTTTCTAATAAAGTAGTTGAATCTGCAATTGTCCCTCCTATGAGGTTTAACTTTTTTATAATTTATTGAACTTTAATAAATAAGTCAATCCGTAACCAAATGGATTTCGTTCCTGATGGGTCGGTGTAGGACGATAGGCCCATCAGTGCAATTATACTATTTCTCAAAGGTAAACACAATTGTTTCTAAACCATTTTGAAACTTGATATAAAATCCAATTCAGAATTCTTAATTCACTATCTAAAGGATCTAACTTAGGGCAAATGGTAAAAAAATAAGGATCGATTCAGGACACAGTAATTGTTCCATTCATCTGATCCGGATGATATTCACAATGATAACGTAGTTCGCCTATTTCCTTTGCGGTGAATTTGAGTTCACCACTTTCTCCTGGTTCTATCTCTGGGCTTTCTGCAACATCCTCTGTGCGTCCATCTGACTCTGAATCAATAATTAGTTCATGTTCTTCGTCAGTAGGATTTTCAATTTTTATGGTATATTCTACATTTAACTTCAGGTTCAAATCTGGATTTTCTGCTCCCGTACTATTTACCCACCTGTAGACTTCTTCACCTACTTCTGCAGCATCAAGAATTATAGTGTCGTTCGAGGAAATAGCACGAGCAGCATCTATAGTCTCATTGGAAGAATCCGTGCTCGTGGCTTCAGAAGTGTTTCGTCGGTCATTGACACGGATTGAATTGTAGGATTGGTTTTTGCCACTATTCGGTTAGCAAATATGTCATTTGGCAGGAGTATAAAGCCACTAACTATTAGCAATGAAATCGCAAGCACTGGTATTTTATGTATCATTGTTACTAAGTGGGTTCAATATGAGATAAGAGTTTCCTTAAATTATAAGATCCAGACTATGATATGTAAAAAAATAGAGTTAATTATTTATTCCTCATCATACAATATTGATTATTACCGTCTCACCGGTACTGATGGGAGAACCGTATGTATCCATCTGACCATGGAATCATCTATCAAAACCCTCCCATCAGTTTAGATTGTTTTAAAATTTACATCGAGTTATTGCTTTATCACTTGCCAGGTAGGGTGTATTTCATGCCATCCCTTCGGCTCGTCCGTCACCCATGCTCCCCACACATGGACTTTATCACCTTCCTTGGGCAAGTATATGTTTTCTATACTTTGGTCCTTTGGAACGATTTCAATTACTAACAATCCGTCAGTCTTTTCTTGATTTTGATCATTTACGAGGAACTGATACTGATCGTCTAATTTCAGCAAAAATTTGTAGTCTCCATCATCCATCTTTTTAGTATGCATTACATCACCAACAGCATCTTGGCATTCTGCTAGAACTTTTAGGTCCTTTGCATTTGAAGCACCATCCAAAACGTTTCCATCTCTACATTGTTCCCCTGATTTTGATTTATGGACCTGTGTTGATTCTATGTCATCGGAATCTATTTTGTTCCTTATCTCTTCCGGTAACGTTATGCCCTCTTCCTCTTCTTCAGAAATTGCCTTTTCCATTCTTTCTCTTAGTTTTTCCAATTTGTCCGCAAATACTTCTTTATCCTTGCCTATATTTTCGCTTAATTCACCAACTATTTCGTCATCTAGTTCGGCTTTATCTTGCAAGTTTTCAAGACCAGGATTACAAATTATATCGTCGCCTTGAAGTGCCCCTACTCCTAATCCCTGCTGGCATTCAGAATCGGATCCTTTTTTCGATACTTCTTGAATGTAAAGTAGATAATTATCCTTGACCTGATCATTACTTATTTGTAGTGGGTCATTACCTTGAGCAAAAGTCTTTGTTACCACACTGTAACTTCCGGCGGAGTATGAAATTATCAATCCTAGCGAAAGGAAACAAATGATAAAATATTTTCCAACATCCCTAAAATCAGAGTAAAAATTCATTGTCTTCGTTAAGTATTCGATATTAATAAGTTAGTCTGCATGAAAATCTGAGATTAATACCGATCACATTGGAAAAGTGAAAAAATTGATCTGGAAAATAAGTGATTTTCTAACGTACGGCAAAAAACTCATTCTATAATAAACACCTAGTTTATAGCAGAACACTTAACACAAACTATGGATGCAAGACAAACTGCGAGATAGGGTATATTTCGCTGGAGTTGACCACCTGAATTTAGTAAATGGGAAAGAATTCCGAAATTTAATAAGGAATAGGATAACACAAGTTACGAATAATATCAAACTAAATCTTTTGACCCAGCGATAGTTGAATGGCGAAACGCACTACAATCACTTGTTGAAAAGATGGAAAAGTGCTATGATGAATTCTTAGCCATTACACTTTGTAAAGAAATGTATTCAACTATAATGATTAATTGTAAATCACATCCCGATCAATTGCTGGGATGTAATGACAGTAGACTCATTGAATATTCTTTAATTATAAAAACCATTGAAGAGAGGATAAATCAGTCTGAAATATTTATAAATTTTTTTGTCATGAGAATTTTGTAATAAACCTAATCTCCAGTTGCGCGGGCGAGCGTAGGTTTTAATCGTGTTTTCCTATGCTCGCCCAATCAGATTTCAACTGTTATAAAGTAGTTGAATCTGCTTGTCCCTCCTATGAGGTTGGTTCAACTTTGATCTAAAGCAAAAATCAAATACAAGTTAAAATGAAAAGTAATATGGCAATATTAGGAATCTTTACCGGACAAGGTTTTACGAAACAAATGTATGAAGATCTTAAAAGAGAAGTAGGCTGGGAAACTAATCCGCCCGCAGGTATAATTGTT
>DATFEX010000048.1:0-10903 GCA_035250685.1 Nitrososphaeraceae archaeon
ATTTATTCAGAAAGGCATAAATAATTTATTTACATAAATTTTTCGTTGATAGGTGAGACGCAGCTCCGTGCCAGGAGAACAAGAATTAAAATTTTGCAAGCCATTGTCGATAGTAATGGAGCGGCGGGGTTTTCTCAAATAAAATATGCAACAGATCTGTCTACGGGTTCTATTTACTATCATCTAGGAAGAATGGTTCGTTATGTCATAAAAAAATCTAAACAGTATCATATAACTAATGAAGGATTAGAATTATTACGTGAACACAACGCAAACATCGGGATGAAATAGATATCTAATCCATCATAGCCAAATTTTTATGGCCAATATACGCATTTTCACAATACTATTGTCATTGTCTAATCCAGAGAGTCTCTTGAGAACAAAATTAAGTCAAGTTACTAGTAAGTATCATGACAATTCGTTGCTCTTGTCAGGTGGTTTGGATAGTAGTGTATTGTGCTATCTCGTGAGGCCTAGTCTTAGTATTGTGACCTCTTTGGGTTCTGATTCACAAGATCTAAAGTTCGCTAAGGATGTGGCAAAAAAATATAGCGATAATCATATTGAACGCATAGTTGATTTTGATGACATTATCAAGGTAGTTCCAAAAATAATTAAAACTTTCAAAACTTTTGATCCTCTCGAAATAAGAAATTCTTCAGTAATTTTTTTTGGGATAAGTGAAGCCAAGCAAAATGGATATAGTAGTATTGTCACGGGCGATGGTGCAGATGAATTATTTGCAGGATACAATTACCTACAAAGATACTTTGGAGATCTAACAAAATTACAGTTAGTTTTAGATGATCTCTGGAAAATTATGAGATTCTCATCAACCAAAATAGGGAACGAATTGGGGATGAAGGTAAACACTCCCTATCTCGAAAAACCCATCTACGACCTCGCTACTTCAATGGAAATAACTGAAAAGGTGGGTAATCATGAAGATAAAAAATGGGGAAAATTCGTATTAAGAAGAGCATTTGCAAAGGAACTTGGTTCAATTGCATGGAGAAAAAAGATGGCATTAGAACAAGGTTCAGGATTCGATAAAATTTCAAACAAATTTGGGAAGCTTGTCGAGGATGAGGAATTTGGAAAAGAATCAAAAACTCTAATGGAAGAAAAAGTCAAAGTGCGAGATAAGGAGCATCTTTATTACTACAAGATATACAAATCGATTTTTGGTTCTCCCGTAAATGAGGTTGGTAATTCACCTAGATGCTCATTTTGTAGTGCCCCTTTAACATATCTTCGATATTGCTATACATGCGGAGCCTTTCCACCTACATGAGTTTTTTCTGGCAACTCTAGCGTTCCGTAAACGTCTAAATATCTTTTTTTTAGCAGATAATTAATGGCTGGTATGGGAGATAGTCCTTTCAAAAAATGCATAAACCCTTCTTGTAATCTCACTTATGAAATTAATAACAACACATTAGTTTGTAAATGTGGTTCATTTTTGGATATTATTTACCAGCATAACTATTCACGTGAGCTAATCCAGGTTTTTTATCAGCGTAGAAATCATGGTGGAAATATTTACAATGAAAGTGGAGTATGGAGATTTCGAGAACTAATCAATTTTGCACATTTGGATACAGAAGATTTTGATAAATGCTCAAGAGTCTTGGTATCTCTTGATGGTTCCGAAGGTAGGCAGTCCAAACCCTATAAAATGAAAAAGGTATCAGAATATTCCCTAATTGATAACGACTGCCTACTTTTACAACCAGAAGGATACAATCCAAGTGGATCCTTCAAAGACAATGGTATGTCTACAGCTGTAACACATGCAAAATTGATTAATATGAATAGAATCATTTGTGCCTCCACGGGAAATACTTCGGCATCTGCTGCGATGTACGCTGCAAATGAAAATATTGAATGTGAAGTTTTTGTGCCAAAAGGTGAAATTGCCCCTGGTAAACTTGGTCAAGCATTTCAGTTTGGCGCACAAGTAATTGAAGTTGATGGCAATTTCGACGACGCCCTCACATATTCATTGAAAGAGGCACAGCAGTCGGGAGCATACACAGTAAACTCAATTAACCCATTTAGAATTGAGGGGCAAAAGACAATTGTATACAGGGCACTTGAATATCTAGATTGGAATCCGCCGGACTGGATTGTTTATCCGGGAGGAGCATTAGGAAATAGCTCCAGTTGTGGAAAAGCGTTAATTGAACTTTACAATCTTGGATGGATAAAAAAAATTCCAAGACTGCTAGTTGTTAATGCGGAAGGGGCAAATACTTTTTATGAATTAACAAACGGACTATTCGGTGGAGAAGAACTAACCTGGAACGGTGGAAAACCAAACATTAGTTTGATCAATGATTATTATAAAGAAAAAGATAAGCAAGGAGTCAAACCTCACACAAAAGCCACTGCAATCCAAATAGGCAAGCCCGCAAATTTGATAAAAGCATTGAGATCGTTAGACTTTACTAATGGGATGGTTATGCAAGTATCCGACAAAGATATGGGTGATGGAATGGCATTAGTAGGCTTGAATGGTTTTGATTGTGAAATGGCATCAGGTGCTGTACCTGCTGGGATAAGAAAACTAAGGCAACAGGAGATAATTAAAAAAGACGATGTGGTGGTAGGAATATTGACAGGTAAACAAAAAGATCCAAAATTATCCATTGACTATCATTTGAACCAAAATAATGCTTTTTCCAAGCCACCTGTGGCTAAATAGGGAATGTCGCAAGATTTTACTACTTTTAACTATGAGAAAATAGCCGTTCGGGTAACAAAATTCATCTCAGAACAAGTAAAATCCAGAAAGAAAAACGGGGTGATCATAGGATTAAGTGGTGGACTTGATTCGTCGGTTTGTTTAATGTTAGCAGCTAAAGCATTGGACAGGAGCAAAATTATCGCACTTATCATGCCAGAGCGAGGATTTACCCCACAAGAAGACATTGACAATGCATATGAACTGACGCGAAAATTGAAAATTAAATACAAAGAGATTCACTTTGAAGCTGCAAAAAAGACTCTGCTAAGAAACCTACCAACCGACAAACTCTCTGGGGGAAACCTTTCAGCTCGGATGCGCATGGCCTTGTTATTCCATTATTCAGGTAAAGGAAATCTACTGGTCTTGGGTACCTCAGACAAGAGTGAAATAATGATCGGATATTTTACAAAATTTGGGGATGGTGCCTCTGATATACTTCCATTAGGCGGATTATACAAGACTCAAGTCAGGATCTTGGCAACTAAAATAGGCGTTTCTGAACAAATAACCATGCAGCCAAGCAGTCCCAGATTTTGGAAGGGACATGAAGCAGAAAAAGAGATCGGGCTTACATACAATGAAATTGATTTGATCTTACAATATTATCTTGCAGGAGAATTGGATAAATGTAACTTGAGTAAGAGGAAAATAAAAATGGTTACTGATTTGGTTAGAAAGTCTAGTCACAAGAGGGAACAAATACCAATATGCGACCCTTTTTAGTTTGACTTTTATACTGCATAAAACCTTTGAATAAGGTTGCCAGTATCTAGCAATCAGTTAAAGGTGATTTCTATCATTGCCACTATTCTAGGAGTATACGGTATGGCGATATTTATTCAAACAAATTCACCAATTTTCCTGTTCGCTTCTATTGCAAATTTAGGTCTTGCAGCATTTTTTTGGTATAAATATAGTAAGAAAAATAAAACGGCCCTGTCAAAGAAGGACAAAAGGGTTTAGAATATACGTATCTACGGAAGGAACACTATTATCAAAGCCATTGACGCAAGTGATGCAAGGAGTATGATTGTTGCCTTCCACATTGCTTTAGATGCCTTTTCACCAATGTCCCATATTCCACCTTCTACGTATGTATTTTTTATTCTTGAGTAACTGTAAACTTTTTCGAAATCTGCTGAAGGTGTCCATGTAAAATCGTATTTCGGTTTATTCTTTTTTATGGTAATTGACTCATCATAATTTTTCTTTCCATCAGCGTCGGACAAGACTTCATATGCTTCAACAATTTTCATGAATTTTTCCTTCGAGCCTTCATCCTTATTTTTGTCCGGATGATATTTCAATGCAAGTGTCCTAAATGATTTTCTTATTTCATCCATAGAAGCGTTCTTGTCTAATTCCAGTGCTCTGTAATAATCATCCACATGTTATTTCACAAATATCATATAAATAATCATTTCATATTGTGATTCGTTCTAATATCAGTTAAACATCCATTATCATAAGTCCCAATGAGTATAAGGTTTCTTTAATTAGATAGCAAGCATCATATACACCGACAAAATACCATTATTATTCATGAGTTCGGAAAATCCGGATACCAAGTTCATTGTTCCTATAAAAGCAGTAGAGAAAACTATCAAATTGGATGATAGGGCAAAAAAAGAATTGCAATCCATCGGAATGATGGATGAAAAAGGTAAATTAAAACTGAAAGGTGTGAGTCCTAAAATGTTAAAAAGAATGAAGCTTGAAGCAGTTGATTGTCCAGTTTTTGAAAAGGAATTGGGTTTCATACAATGCTATGTATGCAGTAATTTTCATAGTAGAATTATGGGTAAAGTCTATTGTAAGGGAGAACCACTAGGATAAGTTTACTAAAAATCTTGTAGTAATGTGACTTGGCAAAAGAAATAGGAATAACTGTAAAGAAATCGGATGATTTTAGTGATTGGTATACTCAATGCATACTCAAATCAAGTATAGCAGATTATTCACCAAGTAAGGGTTTCATCATACTTCGTCCGTATGGCTACACAATATGGGAAATCATTAGAGAGTTAATAGATAGCGAGTTAAAGAAAACTGGACATAAGAATGGCTTTCTTCCAGTCTTAATACCTGAAAGCCTCCTTACTAAAGAGAAGAATCATTTTGACGGATTTATGCCCGAAGTTTTTTGGGTAACAAAATCAGGAGATAGTGAACTGGGTGAAAAATTGGCAGTTAGACCAACTTCAGAGACAATTGCGTACTCTATGTTCTCAAAGTGGATATCAAGTTATAGAGATTTACCATTAAAAATGAACTTTTGGAATAGCGCTTTGAGAGCTGAAATAAAATCTACTAAACCTCTAATTAGAAATTCAGAATTTCTTTGGCAAGAGGGACATACTGCTCATAAAGATGAACATGAGGCCGAACAAGAGGTTAGGATGATTCTTGATATTTACAAGAACTTGATAGAAGAGTATCTTGCAATACCGACACTCTCTGGATTTAAAACTGATAAGGAGAAATTTGTCGGTGCAAAGTATACTACCTGTCTTGAATCAATAATGGCAGACGGAAAAGCATTACAGATGGCTACTTCACATAATTTGGGTCAAAACTTTTCTATACCTTTCGAAATTAAATTTCTGAACAAGGAGACTACAGAACAATATGTGTGGCAAACTTCATGGGGTATTTCTTGGAGAGTAATTGGAGCCTTAATAATGGTGCATGGGGATGACAAGGGACTTATACTTCCTCCAAAGATTTCTCCCATACAAGTAATTATTGTTCCTATTTACAAGGACGATAGTAAGAGTGTTGTAAAAGAAAAGGCGTATGAATTGGAACAAAAGTTAAAAGATTCTAATATTCGTGTTCAGACAGACGATAGAGACGAATATACATCTGGATGGAAATTTAATGATTGGGAAATGAAAGGAGTGCCTTTAAGGATAAATGTAGGACTTAGAGACATTAAAGACAATCAAGTTGAATTGATAAGAAGAGATACTAAGGAAAGATTTTATGTCAAAGAAAAAGAACTTGTTAACCAAACCTTGTCTACCTTAGAGAAAATACAATCAAACATGTTTGACCAAGCAAAGAGTCATCTTCAAGTAAACACTAGATCTGCCGCTACTATGGAAGAACTGCTCTCAGTACTTGACACAACTGGTGGTTTCGTGGCGTGTAGCTGGTGTGGAAAGAGAGAATGCGAGGAGCTTGTAAAGGAAAAGACAACAGCAGATATACGAATAGTACCATTTAGTCCTAAGAATAATATTTCATCGTGCATCGGTTGTAGAAAACAAGAGACTATCGAAGTGTACTTTGGTAGAGCATATTAAGAAAGAGATCCAAGTTCTGAGAAGAATTGAGTATTGATGAACTATTTTCATTCTATGACGATTTTGGATACTTAGGTATATTATTAATCAGTTTTCTTGGAAGCATAATTGTCTTTGTCCCTATTCCGTATTTTCCAGTGTTAATTACAGCAGCATTCAATGATAATTTAGATCCCACACTGATTTCACTTTCAAGTGCAATAGGTGCCGTAATTGCAAAATTAGTCATTTTTTATGCCAGTTATTATGGTAGAAATATGCTCAGTTCTAAAATTAAAGGTAAAATGTTACCTCTACAGAGATTACTTGGAAGGTATGGTGCAATAGGCGCATTTATTGCAGCAATTAGCCCGATTCCAGATGATATAGTGTACATTCCTTTAGGACTTGCAAAATATAATCCATGGAAATTTGCGATAGCCACATTTCTAGGTAAATTTGCATTTAATGAGATTTTCGTTTTGGGTGCTATTTACTTTGGAAAGCCATTTGTCAATAATCTGATGTCTAATTCAACTAATTTAGATTACCTTTTAGTAGTAACTATTGTAAGCATAGCTGTTTTGGGAGTCATAATTTATTTTGCACTCAAGATAGACTGGACAAAAATAATCGGACATTGGTTTCCCTGGACTTTGGACAAAGACCAAGAAGAAGAGAAAAAGTAATAGAAAACCTGGATATACTTTTTTAGATCTCAAGAACTATACAATAATATGCATGATTCTTTAGTATCATTACTATATTTCAAGATTCAGGTTATTCTACAAGTAAAAAACATCGAAGGTATTTCCCGAAAATAATTTCTCAATATTATTACAATATTATCTACCAAATTTTATTTATAATATAGATTAAAACATTCTATGAATCATGATTTCGAGATCTCTTTTAGTTCCTTTAGCATTAATTGCTTTCGTCGTATCCTTTAGCGGTTCAATCAACGGTAACGAGTATGTACTTGCAAATTCTAACAACAATGACGTAAGAATCAACACAGATTCTAAATATAAGAATGACTGTGACGAGTATAATACCGGTACTAATGATGCAATTTGTGCAGACGAAGATATCACAACCATTGATGGTATTGATATTGCTGGAGAGAATAACGAGGTAACACCCAATATTAATGTGAATCAGGTACAAAAATGTGATGATAGTGGTAGTGGTAACAATAATGCTTTTTGCACTAATAGTAGTGAAAATTTTCTTGATGCAATTTCAATATCAGGTAATAATAACAACATTAATTATGATATTAATACCAAGCAAGCAAATGATTGTGATGATAAATTAAATGGCGATAATAATGTAGAATGCGAAAATGAACTAAAGACTCAGGTTAATAGTTTAACTCTCAGTGGGAATAATAACCCGATTGACCTTGATGTAAATACAAGACAAATCAACGACTGTGATGATAAAACTAACAATGACAATAACTTGAAATGTAAGAATATTCAGAATAGAATTGAAACACCTTAATTCAATTTTACTACAAAGGCGATTGTCAGTAATACTTTCATTACAAAATTTTGGATAAAAATTGAATTTCTAAAAATAATTTTCTTATTGAGAATTCAAACTTTATGTTCTCTTGATTTCGCTAGTCTTAAATGAGCAATTCCTAGAAAAGCAATCTGGAACAGCATTGCTATTACCACAGACATTGATATTCCTTCTATTCCATACAGTCTCCCAAGGGTAATAATAAGAATAATCTGTGTTACCTGGTAAGTTATCGAAGAAAATAATACATAGCGGGTTAATTTCATTGCCAAGAATTTTGAATTAAGTGTACCCGTAATCATCATTGGAACGATCCCAAGACTCAGTATTCTTATAGAATTTAGCGAATTAATATAGTTTGGAAAGAACACTTGTAAAATTACAGGTGCAAAAACGAATACTAATATCGTTATTACTACAGAAAGCGCTATTCCATATATTCTAAGCCTATTTCTTTTACTTCCACTTGATTCCTCAGGTATTAAGTACTGATAAAAGCTCACAGAAATCATGCTGAAAAACATCAAGAACTGAAATCCCAGTTGATAGTAACCAAGAATTGTATATCCATAAATGGGAGCAATAATTAATTTATCAAGATACAATAGTAATGCATTTGAGAGATTATATGAGTATAGGTGTAATGAAGTTCTGAACTCTTTTCTTATCATGCCAAAGCTTTTACTAAATCGTGGAATAGTCTTAAAGTAAGTAATACTAAATGCAAAGAAAGAAATTATAAAGCCAATTATAATTCCTTGAAGTCCAAAAAAGTTATAGAGCAATATTGATAAGATTAGCTGTGAACCCCTTGAACCAATTATGTTAATTGCGTATTTAGAATACAACTTTTTGCTTAAAAGTTCATAAGACGACATCATCCAAAATGCCATCCCCGACACAAACAATCCCAGTAACCAGTTAAAAAGTGAGGCAATTATGGCACAAACTATTGCGGATATTAGAATAACTTGATTTGCCTGTACATCTATATTTTTATGACCTTGCGGTACTAGCGTTGTTACTGCTGTATTGAGACCCAATAGTGAGAAGCTCGCAGACAAAGCGCCAATTGCAATGACGTAATTTATTTGTCCATATTCATGAACATTCTGGAACATGGCCAACAATAACCAAAATATTCCAGTAAGGGTTGCTCCCACGAAATTGCCAATAGTGATATAGATTAATCCTTCATGGTGACGAAGGGATTTGAATAACTTGTTTCATCTCCACTGGGTGTTTGTTTTAGATGTGTGATTTGATTCATTGGAGAATATATTCAATAACCTTTTCTCACTGTACCTTATTTTCAGTAAATTTTGTAATCATATTAAACCATCCTCTTGATTCACTCTTAACCATATGGCAACTAATCCCAGATAGAAATGAACTTAGCAATTTTTTCTCTTCTTCCAATAATTCAAATGCAGTCTTTCCATTAATTGCAATATATTTTAGTAGTTCTGAATATGGTGGAAAGATAAATGCATCATCACTATTTTCAATGGCTAGGTCTATGGCAACGCTGGTATCCAGTTTAGTAAATTCATTACCCTCTCTTTTAAGAAAGTAGAGGTTATCTACTTTGGTATTGTTTTTTATGTTTGCATCTTTCAAAATTGAATTGATTCCATATTTTGGAGGTCTTACAATGGATTGTCCTACCGTATTTATTGTAAAGATAGGCACATTTAGCTTTGCCAATTTGTGCATAAAAGCACGACCTGATTTAGAATGAACAAGACTTCGAATTCTCATACTCCTCTCCTTATCACTGGCATTGGAAACACTAACAGCTGTTTTAAAAGTATGTGAACTAATAGTCATTGGTTTAGGAAAACATAGGGCCTCATCTGGCATTCTAATTATCGTCATGTCATCAGATAGAAACGAATAACCGTTTTTCACACACTTCAAAACTGTCGTGGTTTTTCCTGTATCTGGTGGAGCAGACATCAAAAATCCCGAATTATTTTTATCAAGACATGCAGAATGCAATAATATGTATCCCCTAGAAACAAAAAGGAATCTAAGCAATGGTTCTACAAGATTAACATAAAGCACATGTTTGGATTTGGATATCAACTTGTTAATAGTTACTTCAATCCTGTCACCAAAATCAATACTGAACTGAGCACCCGCCGAACCAAAATGTTCTGTGTACAGTATCTTGTGTGAATTATTAGATCTGTCTTCTATTATTTTCCTTGTAAATCTCAAACCGCCTTGAAGAGAATCAACGGTTCTTACCACTAAATCCGGTTTATTGAATTCTTTTGAGTTAAAATACTCTAATTCGTAAAGAATTACATCTGACTCAACTTTAATTATGTCATGAATATTGTAGTAATACAACTGAATTTAAATAAATATATCAAACTTGAGCACTATATTAAAGTTATAGTTCTAAGAGGACATAATTTCAAAAATGCAGGATAATTGTTATAGAAAAATTGATTATTATTAAGAAAGATAGTTATGATCCAATACTAAAAAAGAGTCTTATGTTCAATACTTTTTGAACCTAATTTAGGTAGAAATTATGGTTTTGTATTAATATCTTGTTTTCAAGTATCAGAACGTGTATCTTGTAAAAAGGCTATTCACTAGTCATAAAATAAAGTCTTATAGAATGTCTAAGCCGTTCATTGCTTTCCTAGTTTTTATGATAACTTATGATATACTAGCGGTGACACTCTTTAAATGAAGATAAATTTTAGCAATAGGTTAGCACTTGTTTCGTTCATTCTTGCAGTATTACTCTCAGTTAACCTTTCCATTCCACAGCTTTTGCAAAACTCGGAAGCAATTCCATCGACCTACGTTTCAGAAATTGCTACGAAGAACAATCCTTTTTCCAGTTCATCTGGTGCCGATCAAATCTTGTATGACTATTTTCCGAGTACGGAGACAAGAGAGTCGAATTCCAATACTAATGATTTGATTAATGAACTGATAAACAGTTTGATTCAGGAAAGAGTTGCGAAACCCGAGATATGTGGAGATGGTCAGGATAATGATGGTAATGGACAGATTGACGAATATTGCACTGTAAGTGATCCTCCAGAAGGAGACGATCAATCACCAGGACAGGAGATCTGTGGAGATGGTCAGGATAATGATGGTAATGGACAGATTGACGAAAACTGTGATGTAGGTAATCCTCCAGAAGGAGACGATTCTCCGTCAGGTGATCCTGAATTGGAAATCTGTGGAGATGGTCAGGATAATGATGGTAATGGACAGATTGACGAAAACTGTGATGTAGGTAATCCTCCAGAAGGAGACGATTCTCCGTCAGGTGATCCTGAATTGGAAATCTGTG
>DATFEX010000049.1:0-4540 GCA_035250685.1 Nitrososphaeraceae archaeon
GTTCGTGAAACAGAAGACAAGATTGTTGTATTCGGAGATGGAAAGGAAAGATATGACATACCATTATCGGAAATACAAACTGTCAGCAAAAACGTGTTAATAGGTTTAAATTTTGATGAGATTGCAAAGAAATATTCTGTAGAAAGAAATTCTCCACTCCCTACAAGCAAATTTGTTGATCCTTGGAATAATAGAGATGATGTGGACCTTGCATCTTATGAAAATAAATTTCCCAAATCACTTTTCAATAAGGGCGTAAGAATCGAAAACGAAGATCATGTAGGATTTGTAATGAAGGAGACTGATGATAAGATAGTGGTTTTCGGTGATAGAGACTATAGATTTGATGTTCCTAAATCAAAGATAATAGCAGTGGGGCGTAACGTAATACTCGGAATGGATTGGGATCAATTATTCACACACAAAGTTGATAAGAATGCACCATTACCCAGTGGTGAGCCTATAGACAAATTGGTAGAGGAAGAAGACACACTCTAAAACTCATTTCTTTTGATTCGATATTCAATTCTTTACCAATCCTGGATAACTGGAGTGTTGTTGTAAAAATGGTATTGATAGACATTTTTGCAAACAAGAAAGTAGATTTTTTTACGGTATTTGCTTCGCTGCCTGATATGGGCAGAGTTGGCGGCCTAGTATCTTCATATCTGGCAAATAATTTAAGGACCGAACATATCGCAAATATTGTTTCAAATCCCAAACCATGGGTTAATGTTAGAAATGGTGTTATTGAATCAGCGAAAGATGTTTACAAGATTTATTATTCAGACAGTGCAAATCTTTTGATACTTACTGGTGACTCTCAACCTGAGGACCACAGAGAACTTTTAGATTTGTGTCATGCATTTCTTGATTTTTGTGTGTCGATTGGCAAAATAAAAAGGCTCTATACTGCAGGGGGGTCTTTGAACGAAATGCTCACAGGTGAACCACGAGTCGTAGGTGTAACAACAAAACCGGAACTGCGAAAGATACTTGAAAGTGTCAATGTAGATACGCTGGGTTCTGAGTTTACAACAATTACATGGTTCAATGGTCTTATTTTAGGAATTGCTTCAGATAGACACATCGAAGCAATTGGATTTTATGGCGAAATTTCAGATAAGTCTTTACCTCAACCACTTGCAGCGAAGAGTATTGTGAAGGCATTCTCAAGAATTGAAGGCCTATCTATATCCACAAAATCTTTTGATGCCCAATATGAAGAAGTGTTGGACCATATCGAAAGAAACAAGGGAATGAAAAGTCTAGATAAATAAATTAAATATTTGTTTTTCTCTATTGTTCTACATCATTTCTGTCTGCTAAACTAGAGTATGAGCGTCCCACATCTCGTATTGTCGATTATCAATTTTCATTATGGAACAACAACAAAACCTCTAGCGATACCATTTCGAGTCGTATCTGGGAGAGTTTGGTTAGCTACCTTGAGTGATTTTACTTCAACTTCCAGATTAAATATTCCTTCAGTGGGTAATGATAGGGTTTGATTTGAAATTCCATTAATTGCAGTAATGTTATTTTGGCCCACTATTTTCTCGCCAGTTCCTGTTTTGACAGACAAATCATAATTCACATCAGCGTTCAATCTATTGCCACTTAATGCATCACTAAAATTAAGGCCGAGAGCATTCTCACCAATGACTGGTGGATTTGGATTCCATATCAGCGATGCATGTATTCCTCCTGTATCTGTTACTACATCCTCGGATGTCTCTTGTGACTGGTTTCCTTGTGGACGAATTGTAAATTTCATCGAGTCATTACTAATTCCTAATACTGCCTTATTCTCTGCCAATTTTAGAATATCATTTTTGTTCAACAGAAAGTGGATTATCAATGCATTCTCTGAAGTAAATGGGTCGATTGCAAGCGATCTTCCAACCAATGGTTGTTCATTGACAGTTCCACTAAATATTGTTGAATTTGAAAATTCACTATACGATTTTGGGAACTTAATTTCTTCATGAACGAAAATATTTTGTGATCTTATTCTAGAAACGTTCCAATCAAACGGCATCGCCCATTTTGCTTCGAGGTCATTAGGCTCAAAGGTAAAATTTTGAATTCTGTCATAATAAGAGATTAATGTGGTGTTATAGTTTTGGGTTAGGTTTGTAGTGAAGACATCTCCAATACTAAGATAAGAGTCAAATCTTGGAGCGTTCTCAGGTACAAAGATATTCCTTACATTATCTATTCCGAAAATCTCTATACCAAAATGATATAATCCTCCTTGTGATAATACCGGTCCAGATACCGTTAATTGTCCTGTTTCGCTTGTCCATCCACCCAAAAAGGGTTCTGTTGATCCAAAGACCTTTATCGGACCCGCCCCTGGTTCAAATTTCAGTGAGAGAGGTCCTTCTTTAGAATAAAACAATTCACGAAGTAGTAATTTATCTGCCTTTGTGATAGTTAGGAAATAGTTAACATTGGTAATATTGTTTCCAGTCTTTGAATCAAATAACCTTAGTTGAAAGAATGCATTTTGCATAGTGTCGGAGGTCAATATAGGTGGGCTGATCTTTGTATAGAGGCTTGCTACTCTATCGCCCACAGTAGCTGGAGGTAGATTTTCTTCAAATATACCATCTGCCATTATCTGTTGGAAATTTGGAATCAGAATAGTACCGGATACAAATAGAAAAGAGAGAATTATTTTGTTAAATTTTCCCATGTTCAGTCTAGCAAATAATTGGTAATTTATATTATTTAACAACACGTCGAACTCGATCATATCTAATTCAGTTAATAATTTAAGTGCAATCTATTTCATTTATCATCAAATGAGGTCAATTCGTTGCACATTGACATCTCGGTTATTTTCTGTATTAGCTCCGGCCGTCTGGATACCATTTATTCTAAGTTCCAGTTTTCAAATATTTGGTGCTGAACTCGGTGATGGCCACAATATGCCCATGGTTAGCCTTGGGGATCGAAATGCAATGCTAGATTTCAACACAACTCAATTGCAAGCGAGCAATAATTTTCAACTGGATTTTACTTTGATTGATAACAAGACTGGGAGTAATATACAACATACAACATATCTTGTAACTATAACTAGTGAAAATCAAAGGCTTTTCACTGAAACAGTTCATAGCCATGATGGACAGATTCTTATGGAATTTGTTCCGTCAACAGTAGAACCATACAGAATAAATGCTAATTTTGATACACTTTCAGCAAGCTATATTGCAGATTATAGTGGTCCGATTAAGGTTATAGGTAATATTTTTTCACCAGGTAATTATTCGGTATCTCTTGAAGTAACGGGAGTGGATTTCGATAATCTTTTCCTGCCTATTCCACTTAAATTTGAATTCCCCATTTCTATTAGTAGTTAGCTTGAGTAATCAGAGCCTTTATTTAGTGAAAATTGAGAGATTCGTTCGAAAAATTTTTCTATCCATCATGAATACTTTATGATGTGACCATAAAAGCATCAATGTCATTTTCTGGTATTGATTATGATATTTTTAATACTGTACTTGAGTGTTGCAAGAAAAATGCCGAAATAAAATATGCTGACAGACAAAAGCATAACATTGTAGGCAGATCTTTATTTGGAACTCAAAACCAATCTGGGATTAATTTTCAAATTGTTCTTACGGATAAACCCACAGGCGTTGAGATATATGATTATTCAAAACGCGGTTTAGATAGAAAATTTGCTGATAGCCTTTTCAATTTACTTCTCCCTATTGTGGGGCAAGATGCTGACATTAAATTTGAGGATCAGGATGAGTGTGCTATATGTAAGAAAAAATTCAAACTTGGTCTATCTAGGTATATTCCGTCAATAGGTTGGGCAACTCATAGTGAACTATGTGAGTCATGTCATACATTATTGTCAAATCAAGAAAAAAATTATTGTTGTATTTGCCAAAAAAAACTAGGTATTCGAAAACACTCTGCAAGAATTAGTTGGAATCGTAATCTCATGATGTGCAAAGAATGTTATCTTATTCGAAAACCTAAACCTGAGGATAATGCTACGGCAATGGGAGATACCGAGTCGCTTCAAATTTTGAAATCCAAATCAAGTTCGTCAGTTCCCTCCAACCTTTTGAATAAATCTGTAATTATTGGAACCGATGATCCGCTACACATACTCAAAATTAGATTTGCTAAAGGAGAAATAAGCAAGGAAGAATATCAGGAAATGAAGAGGCTACTAAAAGATGAATAATTTTCAATACTAATTCGTTAATTAATTAATGTGACTTAGGCATTCAACTCAATAAAAGCTATCATTGCGTTGTCTGAGTTGCAAATATTCAAGCTTATTATAGCACTTTTAATTCTAATAATTGCTTTCTTATTCTGATCGGATTAAAAAATATGTATATTTTTTTAAATAAATGTATAATTGCAACAAAATTCTAATCTAAATTAAAA
The DNA here is from genome assembly GCA_035250685.1 of Nitrososphaeraceae archaeon. Lineage (GTDB taxonomy): Archaea > Thermoproteota > Nitrososphaeria > Nitrososphaerales > Nitrososphaeraceae > TA-21. Next base: position 4,426 of record DATFEX010000049.1, read on the forward strand.
TATTTTATTCTTATCTCAGAATAATATTTATAGTGGAAACCTTTACAATCCGCTAATGAATCGTAGTCTACTACTGGCAAGCTCATTGATAGCTAGTTTCTTGCTTGCAAGCAGT
>DATFEX010000050.1:0-2370 GCA_035250685.1 Nitrososphaeraceae archaeon
GGTATTAACTGTAAAGTGACAACAGGTAGGCAATACAAATTGAATCTTATTGTATTTAGACGTGTAATTTTAGCGATAACCATAGTGATTTTAGGCGTAATCTTGGTCTCAGTCATAATGGGAAAAATTCAATGAACTCCATATGATAAATAAAAAATATACATAAAAGCAATCTTCAGATTTCTTATTTTAGTAACAATGTAAATGCATGCTTTGGGGTAAGTTAATAGAATTACTTTTTACCATGATCTTCCATTTTGACATAAATTGTATGCCCACAATCGTTACATATAATGAAAGCGTTAACGTAAAGTGCATTTGGCACTTCAGTTAAACTAATTCCTGTCTTGGCGTCATCATTTGTTATGTTGGAAGAGCCACACCTTATGCAATTAAAATTAACTCGGTTAAAATTTTCTAGCACTGTTTTTAATTCCTTCTCCTGACAATCCTTACAATAGAATTTCTCTACATCTTCTAAAACCTTGGCTGTTATTTCGGTATATTTGCCACAAGAGCTACAGGTATCTTTTTCATATGCCATTAACTAGGACCTGTTTTTGGTGGAGTACCTCCTTGTTGTCCTGGGATTGCAGGAGATAGAGATTGATTTCCTGTTTGGTTACCTGTTTGGTTACCTGTTTGGTTACCTGTTTGATTCAATAATTGAGTCAAGTTATCTTGAGCGTATATCCATATAGTATGAAACGTGGCTATACCAGTAAGTAATGAGCACATTGCTACAGTAAAAAATAAGGCCATCTTTAATTTAAGACGGTTCTCCATTGTATTATATTAGAATTTTATAATTTATAAAGAGATTAAACACGTATTCCTGAATAAAAATTATTGAACCGCAACAAATTAGCAGTTCGGTAAGCTATTCTGATTCTGATTCTTCGGATAGGTCTTGGACGTCAAAGGAAATTGTAGCTGAAGTAGGTGGATGTTCTTGACTTGATACCTCTACTTGTACAGTCAGCGGTCCGGCATCTCCATTTTCTCCTATGGTCCAGGAATAAACAAATTCTCCCAGAGAATCCGTTGTTCCGCTAAATTCCTTCTCAAAGTTGTCCCCTGGATATATCAAATTCCCATCTATCACAGCATTTGCTACCCCCGCCGAGGTCGAATCAGTAACAGTTATAGTAACTGTTTGTGAATCGCCTCTTGAGACAGGATCATTTTGGGGAACTATTGAAACAAGCAATGCATTATCATTATTTTCACTGGCTGAATCATCAGTTATAGACAAATCAGAGGAAGGTATATTTGTCGTTTGTTCCTCTTCGGATGGTACAGTAGTTAATGCTTCATTGTTTTCTATATCGTCAGTATCATCAGTTATAGACAAATCAGGGGAAGGTACATTCGTTGTTTGTTCCTCTTCGGTTGGTACACTAGATAATACTTCATTGTTGTCATCTATATTATTAGTTGTAGACAAATTTGAAGGTGATGCGTTTTCCTCCCCTTGAGGTAAAACAGTCGTTTGTACTTCGTCATTACTAATATTAGGAACTCCATTTATGAACACACTGTACCAACGTGGAGATGCCGACATACATTCTAACTTTGCAGTTATCTTGTTTTCACCTTCAATAATTTGCGCATAGTTAGCTTCTAGGACGAATTCCCACTGAGAGTAATCACTTACGTCATCAGATCCTTTTGCAATAGCAGGTTGATATGGCCGAAGATTATTGACTATAACGGAGACCGAACAATTTTTTAAATTAGTATCCGATGATGTCCCGGATATTGTTAGTTCCTGTCCTGTACTTACATTTTGCGTCGTTATGGGATCAACTATCTTTATTGTTTCCGTAGGTATTGGAGATGTCAATAACTCAGATGAATTCTGACTGAATGATAATTGATTAGTTGAAACTGCAAAAACAGCATGAAATATGATTACTGTGAGCAAAATAGATTTTCCAATTTTGGTGTGTAAAATAACGTCCGTTAGCAAGTACTATCATTATTAATTACAAAATATAATAACAAGTGGAGCCAACTAATTTTCTTATAAGATTAAGTCGTATAAACTCTGATTAATGCCAAAATGTAAGATATGCAGAGCATTTCCCGCCAAGTTCTGATTACTCCCAGGAGTTGTGAAAATGAAATATAGTTAATCAGCCAGTGGTGTGTTATCATTGTAATTCATTTTCTTATTATTGTTGGCAGAATTAATAATAATTCACGGGTTTATTCTAAACCGACAACTAATTTATCAATGTATTCTTTTATTAATGAACTCATTTTCTTACTAACAAACTCTTTGGATATTTCATTTTTAGCATAGCTAAGTTCTACTGGATGACCATCACCAAGTAATCCTTCTTCAAAGATATGTATTCTATCATT
>DATFEX010000051.1:0-16870 GCA_035250685.1 Nitrososphaeraceae archaeon
TGGGTTCACAGGCAATGAATCTTTAATTATGATTGCTCGAAGCAGGAAAAGAGTTAGTTTCCGTATAGACTTTAAAATTGAATTGTAACTGTCGACTGTAATATTGCCATCGAAAATTCCACTTGACGCTATACTCCTTACTACAATTATCATCTGATTAAAAATCATCCTATTGAGTTGAGGAGCCGGAATTTCTTTGTAACGATCATGGTTGTAACTACGCATTAATTGTATCAACTCTTTGCCAAAGATCACTTTGCCGTTCAGCTTTAGATGAAGATGAAACCAGTTAGGTCGATTTTTTAGTAACCTATTTTCAGTTGTGATGGATACGTTGACATTAGAAAGCAACCATCTTTTTCTTAATTGTTCTGTTAGAATATTGTGCAGCCATTTAAGTTTGATTAACCATTTTAGTACTACAGCTTTATTTTTTACAACAACCAGTACGTCTAAGTCGCTTTCGAGGAACACTCTGCCATTGACAATTTTATAGGATTCTTCATTTCTTGCTACACTTCCATATAGAATTATTGACACTAAATTCTCCGTACCGATTTTATCTATTAGATACTGCACAGTTACTTTTTTACAATTATTGATAATATCGGCATGGGGCATGTGTTGCACAGCTGTAATTAGTCAAATAAACGTTTTTTCAATGAGCGTTGAAGCAAACGATAATCATTTCTTGAGAAAAAATTACATATGCTTCCTCACAGACTAAGCATTATTTTTTATACGTTTCCTAATTCCCTCCCTTATTATTTTATGTGATTCAAAGTTCCTTTTGAAACATTTAATAAATCATGAGTCTGGTTTTTGTATGTGATTGAAGCGTTAATATCAGTATTATCTTTAATCACCACGTTTTTCCTTATTGGTTCATTGCTACAGAATAACATTGCAAGTGCAGTACTGATAAAGCAGTGCGAGTTTGAGGTTTGCTCAGATCCAACTGTCAAAGATTCAAATCTAAAAGTGGAACTAGTTCATACAAAACTTAAAGCTCCCTCAAACATGGTATTTCTCAACGATAGTGATATACTGTTTCTTGAACGATATAGTGGTAAGGTGAATAGAATAATAAACGAGAATATTATGCCTGAGCCGTTACTTGATGTGAATGTGGCCGCCGGTGCAGGGGAAAGAGGCATGTTGGGAATCTCTATATCAGAGACAGGTGGCAGCGTTTACGTTTTCATATACTATACCGAATCAGAGTCTGACGGTGGTAATCCGATAGGAAACAGGTTATACAGATATGAACTGGTGAATAGTAAATTGGTAAATCCCAAATTGCTCCTTGATCTCCCCTTTAAGCCTGGCCCGAATCATAATGGTGGTTCAATAGCGATGGGACCGGACGATAACGTTTACTTAACAATAGGTGACCTGGATAATGTTACCGATAAGCCACGTCCTAACACGATAATGCAGAATGCAATAGACGGTGAGGAAGCAAATGGATCAGGTGGAATACTTAGAATAACTCAAAGCGGTGAAGCAGTAAATGGAGGAATTATTGGTAGCACATATCCATTAAACTTGTACTATGGATATGGGATAAGGAATAGTTTTGGTATCGATTTTGATCCTATCACTGGTAAATTATGGGACACTGAGAATGGCCCAAATTATGGTGATGAAATAAACCTTGTAGAACCAGGATTTAACAGTGGGTGGAAGAAGGTGCAAGGGATTTGGAAGCTTCGGGGAAGCAATGCCGGCGTCGAATTAAGCGGTCCTCCTGAAGAGCTGGTACTTTTTGATGGCAAGGGCCGGTATAGTGCACCAGACTTTTCATGGAAGGGGCGATACGGTCCAACCTCAATAAAATTCCTGGACTCTACAAAACTGGGAAAGGAGTACGAGCATGATCTATTTGTAGGAGATGTTCATAATGGAACCTTGTATCATTTTGATTTGAATAAGACAAGAACAGGATTGTCACTTCAAGGACCTCTTCGAGACGGCGTAGCAAATAACACTGAGGAACTAGAGGGAGTAACCTTTGCAAGTGGATTTGGCGGAATCACCGATATTGAAGTTGGCAGCGATGGATATCTGTACGTCCTTTCTTATGTCCACAGATCAATTTATAGAATTGTTCCAGCAGTCGCAGATAACTAATTATACATTTGAGAACTTTCTCCTCAAAAAATTCAAAGTTAAATAACCTTTAGACTTAATTTTTATTAGATACCTATGGATAAAAAATCATCATAATTATGTGATTCGTTTGACTGATATCATCTTAGTAAAATCCGATCCGATAATGAATCAATCTTCCATAAGGGCGATGCAAATTATCAAATCCTTAGGCAAGAAATACTCTATAATTGGGCTCGGTTGGAACAGGGACTCTACTGCTAATAAGGTCGCCAACGACCAGACCAATCTGCATTTACTCCATATGAAAGCACCTTATGGTTATGAACGGTACGGAATCATTAGATTGGCCTTTTATTTTCCAATCTTTTGGATGTGGATTTTCATAAAGCTCTGTATTCTTAGACCCAAGGTTGTACATGCATGCGATCTTGCGACCATTTTGCCATGCTATCTTTACAAGGTGTTATTTACAAAAAATTTGATTTTTGACATAGTGGATAGATATAGTATGACATATGTCCCTAAGAAAGGAAACAAGATTTCTAAATCTTTGCACTATGTCGTTAATTCACTAGAAGAATTTTTTGCAGGAAATTCCGATATATTGATTGCTGTCTCAGATAGAATTTTTTTGACATTCAGAAAAAAGCCAGGAAACTCTGTCACGATAATGAACTGCCCGCAGGACCACATGATAAACAGACCACGATTGGAAAAAAATTTTTATAAACTGATTTATACTGGCGCTATAAGGCCAGGAAGGGGTTTGGAAGAACTCATCGATATAGTGATGGATATGAAAGATACACAACTTGTCGTTACTGGTAAAATTAAAGACACCAAATTACATGAGAAGATGGCGGTAGTAGCAAATATCAAATACTGTGGATTTTTAGGTAGGAATGAGTTACTGGATTTAGAAGCAAGTTCTGATGTCATGATAGCCTTGTATGATTTGAATCTTCAACCCCAATACGAATATGGAATGGCAAATAAAGTTCTAGAAGCAATGATGTGTGGACTGCCAATAATCACCAATATTTCGCATGACTTGGTTAATGACACAAAATGTGGTTTAATAGTAGAGTACGGGAATATGAAACAAATAAAACAGGCGATTACAACTCTCCGGGATGATTTAGATCTGCGAAGACTTTGTGGAACTAATGGACGCAATGCTTTTCTCGAAAAGTACAACTGGGATAAGATGGAAGAAAAATTGTTGCTGGCTTACGAGGGCGTATTGAATAATAAAATTGATTCAACTGAATAGTATTTTTCACTGTTTTATTATATGAGTAATCTTGATTGATTAGCAAAATTTTGTTTCTATTGTTGATTGACATTTACAAACAAACAACAATTGGAATGGTTTTATGATGTCCTTGCTATAAAGAGGTAAAAAATTAATATTAGAAAATTTTTCTTATCAACACCTTGAGATTCCAATGAATAAACACATTCTATTATTAGTTCCCTTAATCCTGTCCTCCTTTACTCATTTATGGAATCCAGCACAATTTCCTTCCTTTCATGTGGATGAAGGAGTCTATATTCGAAGAGCATTGCATACTCTAAACGGGCTCGGTCCTCATGATCCAGATAGCAGATTTGACCATCCCCAGTCCTCAGCTAGCTCTTATGATCACCCATTTTTTGGACAGCTATTTCTTGCTGGAATATTCAAAATAATAGATTTTCCACACAATTTGATAGTAAATTCTAATCCGCTGTCGGTAGAAAAATTATTTGATACGCCCAGATTGATAATGGGAGTCCTTGCGATTGTGGACACTCTGATAATATACAAGATAGGTGAGCGAAAATTCAATCCGACGGTAGGATTATTCGCTTCGCTACTTTTTGCAGTAATGCCATCAACTTGGTTCACCAGGAGAGTTGTCTTGGACTCGATCATGCTTCCCTTTATCCTAACTTCTATACTTTTAGCTATAGAAACTCGTCTACGCTTGCGTCATTCCTATACTATATCATTTCTTTCAGGTGTCTCTCTGGGACTAGCAATCTTTACTAAAATTCCTTCATTTACTATGATACCACTAGCAGTGTTCTTAATTTACGAAGGCAGCGGTAGAAAGATGCTATTATCAAAAAGAGGTTCCAGGACAATAGTTTCATTCATAATTCCTGTAATCGTGATACCTCTTATTTGGCCCGCTTATGCCTTTGTTACTGCGGATGCGAATCAATGGTTTGAAGGTGTATTCTGGCAGGCAACACAGCGACAAACTGAGGATAAGGAGCTTTTTGATGTCATTAACAGCGTCTTGAGGACAGATCCTGCAGTACTAATTATTGGTGGGGTGGGTGTTGTCTACCTGGCCATCAGGCGCCAATTTATCGGCATTTTTTGGATAGTACCTTACTTTCTCCTCTTACAAGCAGTTGGATGGGTTAACCATTTTCATCTAATCTTGGTTATTCCTATTTTGTGTATTTCAATTGCTAAAATGATTTACGACTTACCGTTGCTTATTCGCATAAAGAAAAATCGGAGAATATTATCGTCGTCCATTATTGCCGGACTTGTGTTGTTTGGCGTTATCAGTACGAGTATCTTGATTTCTACTAATTTGTCGTACATACAACTCAAAACGGCTTCGTATATTGGAAATGAAGTTTTTATCAGAGATAGTAACTCCGATCAATACGAGAATATCGTAACAACTAGATTCAATAACACTAAAGACAGTGTGACAATTATTTCGGGACCAATTTATTCATGGATATACAAATATGCACTTGGCGACCAGTACGCATTTTCCCATATAAGAGACACTCAACCGATAAATACTGACAAAATTATCTTGGTGGTAGATCCAATGTATAAGCGTGTTGTTGCAAATAGTGATACTGAAAATCAGACTCAGGCAACAAGATTAATGAGCATATATAACAATTCTGATATTGCTGTCGTATTCGAAAAATTACCTGCTAATTATTCTAAAAAAATATATCCTTTTACAGGAATAAACAGTGCCGACAGCGGCCTTACCACGACCGAGATAAGGAAGAACTATTAGATAAAACCCGTAAATAGATTTTGCAGTTAACAGGTGTAAACAATTACCATATCATTCGAAAATATTTTGATTAAATCTCATGGATCTAAGATTACTTCAAATTAAATAAGAATTTTAAATTGATATTGCAATTTGCAGTTCTATTTTTTTCCAATAGTATATAGATGCTGTTTTCATCTGCAGTAACAGCGGTTAGCTTGATGCTGCGTATGTTTTACAAATGCTTATTTTTTTATTAACATAGATAACTATTGTCCGAACACGCTTGTTTGTTAATTAAAGGGCAAAAAAATAAGCGGGAATGCAATACTAATGCTAGGGAACAAAATCTTGAAACGGACATTAGATATTTGAAGTTTCAGTTGTGGTTGGTTCTCGAGGAAAATCCTGAATACGATGTTCTCAGTTAAATTCATTTACCCATTGTGCCCGGAGCATTGCGTCTTAAGGCAGAATTAGCATTTTACTATCTATAAGTAGAATACATTTGGTTTACAGATAATTGACATCTGTTTGTGTTTTGCGATGTAGGAATTGGCCTTTGCCAACGGTCCAAAAGTACTTTGACTTTAGATTCTTGGCGAATCTGGGAATATGGATAATTAATGATTGGTGTCCTATTTGCTATGGTAAGGGGTGAGGCGCTGAATTTAGTTCTGAACTGAACCTTGCTGCTTTGATATTTTTAGTGACATATTTAGCAGTTTCCTCCAGACGCCTTAAATTCACTCTCCTCTTGGTTCCAACATACAGGGGTTGAAAATCTGTAACAAATACTTTAACGGCTTTTAAACCCATTCTATTTATTTCAGAAGATGTTATGTCAACATAGACTACTTTACGGTTCATATTGTGTAAGGTCTGAACAATTTGCATGAGCGTATCATGATCATCGTTGGATCTATCAACAGAGCTAGGAAGATCCGAGGTTTCTGTACTGTTTATCACGAACTCCCAGAATTTTCGCGTCTTGGGATTTAGATAATATAGAGGATGTTTGTACATACTAGAAATTTCTTCAGGACGACTAATTTTTTCCTTTTTTGGGTTCGCTAATATTTCACTCAGCATGAACTCCATCTCAAAAAGTGCCTTCTGCACAGCTTTATCTGGTTCGATATGGGAACCGGCGCCTACAAGTAATGCTGGATATTTGTTTGGATTCTTGTTATAGCATATTGCTGCCACTGTAGGAATATTTGTATCAATTGTCAGGTTTACCAGTTTCACATACATGCCATGTTCTTCCATCTTGTTTATGGATTCAGCAAAACCAACGGGAAGTTCCTTGATGTTCAAAATAGGCATGGAAAATCTGTTTAACCACATTGACAGGAATGAGTCTCTTTCTATTAACTCAAACAGTCCGTTCAAAATAGCTTTTCTGATGTCAGTATGTGCCGAGGCGCCGTTAGAAGTATCGAATACCAGCGGTCTCTCACGTATGGCTGGATAGAACACGAAATCGGCTGGAACCATGATAGGTTTCGCAGCGTAGAGATCGTATCCCTCGATCCAGGGAATTGTCGAGTTGGTTGAAAACCTAGAACAGCGATCATTCTGATAAGATTGCTCATCTGAATAGAGTACAAAGGATCTAGGATCAATGGCGATCTCCCTGATATTATCAAAGCTCGACCAAACTATACGTGATTCATTAACAACCATATTTGAATATCTTTCTACTGCTTCCATTAGCGTATGAATTTCTGCTTCTATAGGAGAAAATCCCGACCCTGAAGGTGACGGAGATATCAGACTATCTTCTACCTGGACTCGTTTAGTGAGCTGGCCGTTCAATCCAATCCTGAGGGGTTTAGAGCATGGAGCGGTAGAAAAATGATGCGAATAAATCCCAAGTGGATGAGGCTCGTATAATTTGGAGTATTCAAGTACTATTCCGGTTTTGGCATCTACTAGTTCTCTTAATCTTCTTAAAAGTTCTTCGTCAGGTAACGAACTTGACTTTCTAGATTTTAAGAAGGGTAAAGGTTTCCTATTCAAGCTCTTTGGAATCAACGCTGTGGAGGATTTAATATTTATTTTCCTCCGTGGTGGAGGATTGCAGAATATGCAATTAGGATGTGTAATTACACTATGTTTAGTTGTATTGACTTGCAGGGTATCAAGTACTAGTAACCCGTCTAGCGTTTTGGGATTTTTGCGACCCGATAAAAATCTGAGGATTTCGCTCATACACATTGTCGATAAGATTTGAGCAAAGTATTTGGGAACCAATAATTTCTTTTTTGGAATATTCTTTTTATTGATCCAAAGCTCGTACTCGTAATGAGGACTGTTTGTAACTAGTCTTAACTCACAACAATTAAAACAAGAGGTTTTTCTTGGCACCACTAGTGGTCCTATATATCCAACACTGTCATCAAATGACGCTCTTAACCACGCCATATTTTTTTTAAAGCATAGTTCGTTAATTTTTTCAAATAGTACAAGGTTATGATAATCCTCAGCAACTACTATCAAATCCGTTTTTTTCACGAATTGTATTAGTTGTGATGAATAAGGATATGTCGATTGCTTTCCCCTTGTATTTTTTTTCTTAGTTTGATGAGGTTTCCTTTCAAGTTCTTTATCTATTACCACGGTAGAACTTAACCTAATAAATCTAATATCCGCATTTCTTAGCGATAGGACTAACTTGTCTGCTAGGATGCCATCCCCTATTAAGGTTAATCGAGAACTGGATCGGTGACCAGCGTTATTATTTTTTTTAGCACGATACAGTAGAAAAGAATCACTATTGATTGATGTAATATCATTTTCCGATCTGTGTTTACGGGCACCTGAATCAACTGTTAATAGACCTAGTTTATCCAAGGAGTGAAGGATGTCGACCACATCATTCTTTTTGAATTCGGATAACAAGTGCAAGATTTCGCTCAATTTTCTTGGTCGAGTAAGTATATTGAAAATTCTTGACTTGTTTTGCAGGTCAGATGTGGCTGAAATCTTGAATAACCTATTATTGTGTTTCACCAATAAGGTATCGTTATTATCAGAATTGAACTGTGATACCCCAGGTTTTAAACTTATTTTTCCTTTTGAATTTAATAAATATATAGAGTCCATAATGTGATTTTTATTCTGTATATTCATATACTTTTTATGTTTTACTGCCAAACGTTGTCGTGATGATAAATATCATGAAAACAAATTTCAACTTGAGACTAGTATCACAAATATTTGATTGAGGAATGTTTCTGACACAAAGTACTTTCATAAACTTTATTTATACCATCCTCAAAGCTTACCATAACTAGATTATAACTTCGTCGAGTTAATTTGAGTAGGAGGTTTGGTTACCTTTGTTGTTACTATTATTTCACGACCTCAATTTTCCCATTTCAATTGCAAATTCTTTTGCTGGCCTGATCAGCCAAACTTAATCCAAGCAACAAAATGCTATACTGCCTCAGCTCATTTGGGTCTGCCTAACAAGAATGTCCCTACATGTGATTCCTCCAACCAATCTAAATTAAGCCAGTTTTTCACCAAATTTTCTTCTGTTTTTCCTATCGGACACGGGGCAAGTTTCATTTCTGTTGCGAGCAGGTACATGGTTTGATACAGGCAACCCAAGTCGCTTAAAATTAAAGACATCCCGAGTTTTTCGTATTTCCACATCGTCCGTGCAAAGACAGCAGTAATTATCAATACGATATCGGGCTCTCTATCCATTAGTGGATATTGCACGTCAAGGAGAAACTTGTTGAATTGTTTTTGATATTTAATATTTTTGTTTAGAAGGATAAGCTGATGTTTTAGAGGGTCGTAATAGTGGATACCTTTTTGGATATCTATTATTCTATTGTTAACGACATAGATTTCAAGAGGGTATCTGGCACCTCCAGACGGATACGGACGTTCTGTAAGAGAGCCCTCCTTTGATTTGAAAATATTTTTTATTCTAGCAGAGTGGTAAAGAATATATGATAAATCAGCTGCACTGATATGCTTGTTACTGTACGTACGGATCGATTTCCGTTTCTCCAATACTTCTTTAAGACTTAATTTATCCTGGACAGTTTCTTGAGGTTTGTACAGTTTAAAGGACGATAAACCAGTAACGTGCTTAACTGGACTGGGTGATTTTCCAACTCTTTCTGACATAGCAAAGCGTCCTCCATAACTCCTTTGTCTTTGCATGGCGAGATCGATTGGGTCCCATTCTGCTATCATATTACATCTGTTATCTTCGTCTCTCTGTCTATTTTTGCAGATGATTTTCAGTTTTGTCAGGTGTTCTAAAGCTTTGAAAAGATTCTTTCTATCAATATGTAACTCATCAGACAATTGTTGAAGATTCTTCCAATCGGACAACGCATCAATTAATGTAATAAGATCTTTTGATACCACTGCCTTTGTCTGTCTGTTATAATTGTAAAGGACAATTCTATTTTCCTCGTTCCAGTATGTGAACAGATAACGGGACCTTTTATATTCAGGTGACTTCAAATTACAGCGATTTTGATAGCGTGTTTATTAAATTTTTTTGGGAGGGATAATTAGTCCAAATAATTTTGCTCTTAAAACGGTTCAAAAAGTCCTCATTTTCTTTCAAAGGTACTATCTACCTCTCAGAATTTGGTAAGCGGACCAGGGAATTTCTCCAATATTGCAAAAGGTTTTGCATAATGAATGGGTTGATATTTTGACTCGAAGGATTTATAATTTTCAGTGTTGACTTAACTGAATTATAATACATGCTAAAATACAGTGAAACAAATTGGAAATCTGCTAAAGGTCTCGAGACCAAAAGGTACAATGTGACCTTCAATTGGGTGAAGTCGCAGAGAACTGTGGAAGAGCAGAAAGAACGACCGGAGCGCTTATCGCTTGTCAAAGTTTTTACCGAAGAGGAGAGACGTCACTTCATTGATATTTGTGTCCGTATACATAATAATGACGCGGCATTCCATTTTGATAAGGATAAAATATTCCACACTACGCTTATTGGATTTCCAGTCCTTGACTGTTCTTATTACAATACTGTAATGGAAAAAATAAGGCATTTCTGTGACGTAAAGATGAATCAGATGTGGGTTAGGTTTAATCTGATCAGATTGGGAACTAAATATGAGGATGATAACGACTTAAAACCTGTTCCTGATATTAGCAACGGCACACTCATAGCCTTCGGTGACTGTCTATATAACACAGAATTTACTACTTTCGGGAACACATTAGTTAGTTTTTTATTAGATGATGGTAAGCTGAATTCAATTTTGGGAAGTGGTTTTAGACGGAGATTTCCTTCAGTATGGTGTACAATGGGCTATTATGTAACGGATTTTAAAATAACCACTAAGGTTGAAAAAATGCTAAACAAATATAGGTATTTGGAGATAGAACGTTTCCACATCCCCTGTACTGAACTTGAATTGGGAAAATCACATTACAGGGATTTGAGAGATTGGAAGACAATCCGCAAGTTTGTATATAAGGGAGAAAGCATAATGAGTGGTTAAAGTATGTCGATCATATTGGGAATGAAAGGATATAACCGGGTATAAGAGGAACTCAAATTGATCAATACCTTCGCACCAATTTGGGTCCATATGATCATTGAATCGATAGACAAAAAACTGAGCAAAGTACTATTATTTTTGATAATCATGTATTCTTTGATTTGCATAGGTGACTCAATTAATCCTGCACAGGCAATCTCTAAAGATGAGGAATTATCGAGTCGTATTTACGGTTATCGCAATGACGAAAAATCACCACAAGTGGTAACGTTTGATTTACCATCAATAGATGACCTTAAGAATAACACAAATACAGTTGCAGTCAAGTCAATAGATGAACTCATTGCAGAGGCAAATACCTATCTGCGATTGAAACCTGCCTCGGTAATGGACAAGAATATGTTGCCACCGAGTGGCGATAAACACGATTTCCTTTCTCTTGCTCCATTTCGTTGGCCCGACAATTCGAAGGCGGGTGGTATTCCATATACTTATCGTGACGGTAAGATTAACCCCGAAGTATTCTCAATTCCCGATAGAGCAAATCTCGGCAAAATGATTGAGAGAGTAAAGATACTTTCTGTAGCCTATTATTACACGGATAATATCGTGTACGCCTCAAAGGCCTCAGAGCTAATACGTGTTTGGTTCCTAAATAATAACACAAACATGAATCCCAATTTACAATATGCAGAAGTAATTACCGGTAAGGATAACGGAACTTCTTCTGGTATTATTGCTGCGAGTTATTTGCCTGATGTTTTGGATTCGATAACAATTATTCATGAATCTTCAGCATGGACTGATGAAGACCATGTGATGGTTCAACGGTGGTTTGGGAAATATCTAGATTGGCTTTTAAATTCTGAATTTGGTAAAAAAGAAAGCAAGCAGCTCAATAATCATGGCACTTGGTTGGATGTGCAGACTTCCTCTATAGCATTGTTCCTGGACAAAAGAGAAATTGTTGAAGGAATACTAAATAAATATATTAATGGCAAAATTGCTGCGATAATTCAAACTGATGGATCGCAACCATTTGAAACACATAGACAAACGTCGCTCGATTATCATATCTTTAATCTTCGGGGGCTTTTCTATCTAGCTCAAGTTGCTGAACGTGCCGGAATTGACCTGTGGAATTATGAAACATCTCAGGGTGCAGGTTTACAGATGGCATTGGACTATCTCTTGCCTTATACAATGGGCGAGGAAACGTGGCCCCATAAGCAAACCAAACCGATCAAGATGCATGAGTTACATATTTTGTTATGCCAGGGCACAGAACACTATGAAGATAACGAGCGATACCTGCGATCTTTGAGGTTGCTGAACCAGAATGTAAGTTCGCAGATAAACGCATTATTATATGGATGCCTAAACGGGCTAGAACATTGATATTCGCTGAATACTGTTGGTCAAAATTTTTTCTGAAGTTGAAGAGCAAAACGAGGCCAAAGAGCATGAGATTATAGAGTATCGTAACAATCTTGTTGAGAAGCTGTCTGAGTCGGCAAGATCATGATTTATGAATTTTACTTGAAAGAATACTAATATGAAGGATCTATAGAAATTGTCTGCCGATTGTTTGAGAAAAAACTTTCTACGAATACGGATGCAGTCTCCATGATAAGAGATGCTGTGTGGCATCGAATAAATCTAGACATGGGATGCAATAAAAATTACTAGATTGGCAAAGTCCGCTAGTGACGTTCAATGATTGGTCGATATACCAGCGAAATATTCGGAGAAACGTCAAGGGACTTGAATCTAATGAATGACTGATAAAAGGTCAAAGACAAAATCTGATCGAAGCGGTCGTTTCTTACAAGTGAGTTCCGTCAAGGATATCGTAAAGATTTTTCTTAGCGAAATAATTGCTCACAACTGTCTCAAATTCATTAAGAAATGATTCTCTCCGTGGGAGTCTATTGTAAATTCGCTTTGCTATTTCTCTTACTATTTGATTTTGCACCTCTGCTTCTATCTTGTCAAGATAAGGATCTTCAGCCCTTCTAGATGGTCGTATCTCTTGTGGCCAGTATTTGCCTTGCTTTACTCCCATTGAATATTCCAGACAAGACACAACTTGTCCTATTCCGTTATGGATGTTGTGGTTATTAATGTGGCGCTGTACTGAAAATTTTCTCCCAGCCGACATTCCGCAAGCCGTACAACTCCAATTCAATTTCCTCATATGATCATTACTCTGTGTTACACAGAGTAGCACAATTCTATAAACTTATCTCTGAGTTATCCAATCCCGAATTTGATTCTGATGACCATCCTTACGTCCCAACGCAGTTAGGAGAGCGACCATTTGGTTAATACCTACAATAATCTAGTGCCTGCATGTCTTGGTAAGATAGTTATTCTGGAATAGTAAAAACTCTTATTCGGTTTAGCTTTGAGTCTCCAGAATCGAATAATTCTTATCTGTTATCTTGGAGACATCGTCCTCTATCTTTTTTTTCAATATCTCAATTTCGGAATCAAGTTCGTTAATGCCATTTTTTGCTTCTTGCCTCTTTGAGATGTTTTCTGAGCGATATTTTTCATACATTTCAGCTCTAGTCTTGATATCTTCGAGATGCTTGATATTTTTCGAATTTACTGAGGATTCTAAATACACCACTTCTTCTTTCAGATTTTTGAGAGTAGATGAAAAAGAAGGAAAAGAGTCTACAATCTCGTCTATTTGATGAATTGTTTTTTCAGGATCCTTTATCTGAATGCTCTTATCAGCAACACGTTTTCTTAGTTCACCAAATAATTGTTTGAATTGAGATGCATCATCAAAAATTTCCAGAGGTTCATTTTGCAATATTTCAAGTCTTTTTTGAGTCTCCTTGGAAGCTAAATATGAAAATTTGGTTACTGGACGAGAGAGGTTAGAAACCATACTTATCAAGTTGTTTTCAAACATCTTTATCTCATTTTTCTTGTCATTTATTTTGTCTAAAATGTTGGTTGTGTTTAGGAATTCTTGAGATCTTTGAAAATCATCATACTCTCTTTTGCTTGCTTCGATATTTTTATCTATGACTGTACTTTCTTCTGTTAGTTCTGAAAGTCTTTCCTTTTTATCCTTACTTTCTTTGACTTTTTCCATAAATAAAACTAAATCGTCTCTGCAATCAATGCTCTTGTTAATTTCAGACTCTTTAACAGACATAATTTTAGTTACCTCCTTCAGTAATGATGATAAATCATCAAACTCATTTTTCAATTTATTTATTTGCTTTCGCATGAACTCGTTAAGAATTCTATTATGGGAATCTCCGACTTGCCCGAATCTATTTATCAATAATTCCAGGTTGTCTTTGAATTTAATCGCGTCCTCATAATCATTGATTTCTGAAGATTCTATGAGCGACTCTTTTTTAATGCTTGCAATCAAGATTTTCTTTGAAGTATTAATTAATGATTTAAACTTGGGATCTTCTACTCTGATATCTTGTACTTCCAGATCATCTGCGTCACTTCTTAGGCGATCAAGACAGCCTAATACTGCTCTTCTCGTGGGTTCAAGATCACTTATCAAATCACTCTCAAGTAATTTCTTTTCTCTCTCGATTATTTCCAGTAATTCCCTATCTGTAACTGACTGGATAGAATTGGTTTGGTTCTTTTTTTCATGAAAATTATCAAATGTCTTCCTTTTAAAAAAGCCAAATTTAGGAGACATTAGATTATTTTACTACTTCACTACTAAAAAACTTAATCTAATGGTATGATTGATTTTCCTGTTGATCCTTCCATTGCGGAATGAAGAGGACTTTTGAAATTCATGGAAGATTGTATGATCGGTAAAAAATATGACTAACTTTATATACACACTCTAGACTTTCTAGAAAAGTTCTCTTATTCCGCGATCGGAATTATTAATCGACAAAGATTTTTTCTATAATCCGATTCCAAAGTTTTTATTAACAAGTAGTCTAATAATATCTTGATTTATGTACCATTCGAGAAGTTTAACATTTACTACTATAGTATATGCATTTGCGATTTTTGGAATTGCTAGCATCAGTAATATGTTTGTATTTGCCGAGCCTAAAGTTGACATTTCCCCAACTTGTGGTCCTCATGAACCGGGATTTAACATTGTTATTAATGCAAATGGATTTATGCCAAACAGCACTGTGGCTTACAAATTTGTAACATCTGAAAGCAAAATTCCATTGTATGGCTATTTTGAAACAAACAATACTGGGGGTTTCAATGATGTAACATTTGCAGACGATCTCAAGCCAGATAATTACAAGTTGTATTTTGCTGATGATGCTAATAATGACAACGTATTTGATATCGGTTCCAAGCGAATATATGCAAATGTAACAATCCCATGCCCAAATTAGTTTTTGAAATGTCTCAAATAATTCCTACATACATTGGGTGAAAATGAAGATGAATATTAAGTGCTTTAACAATTTACACAGTAATCGGCTGCCACCAGTCTTTATTTCATCCTTTGCAATTGTCATCTTATGTGCTTTTAGCGGTAACCTAGTTGGTTTCGTTTATGGTGATTCAACTTACACCGCTGCAGGAGATTGGGGATGTACTTCAAACACTGATGCAACCGTGAGTAACATGGCTGGAAAAAATCCAGAGCGTGTATTTGGATTAGGTGATTATTCTTATGCCTCGACAGGGACTTGCTGGTTTAACAAGATAGGTTCTATTGATGATAACATGTTTATTTCAATCGGTAATCATGAGGACGATAGTGATGAAGGTTTTAGTGGTTACATGAGTAAATTTGGATTGTCACAAACTTACTATTCTTTTAATCATGAAGATACTCATGTGCTTGTAATGGACACCGACCGTAACTCATACTCATCAGGATCGGCCCAACGAACTTTTATCCAAAATGATCTGCAGGCAGCTTCTACCAATCCTAACATAAAGTGGATTATAGTTTATCTACATAAACCCATGTATACTTCCCCCAATGAGTGTGGTAGCTCTTCATGCTCAAATACTGGTTCTGAGAATACCAATCTCAGAAATGGATTCCATCCCCTATTTGATCAATACGGTGTCGATCTTGTATTGGCAGGTCATGTTCACAATTATCAGAGATCATATCAATTAAAATATGATTCAGGCAGCCCATCCAGCCCTACCATAGGAAGCAATAACGCCAATACTTACACAGAGGGTAACGGTGCGGTCTTTGCTATTGTGGGTACCGGAGGTGTAAACTTTCACGCTTTATCAGGTAAAGCATCTTTTACATCGGTTCAACAGGATGATTTCTTTGGACAGCTGGAAATCAAGGTTACCAATAGTGGTAATAAATTAGAAGGCAGATTCTATAGAAATGGTAATAATGCTATTTTGGATAGTTTCAGTATTACCAAAGCGTCTAACTCTCCTCCAGTTGCGAATAATCAGGCTGTAAATGTGATTCAGAATACTGCTACACCTATAACGCTGTCTGCTACTGATCCTAATAATAACCCACTCACTTACTCTATAGTCACTCAGCCGTCGCACGGTAGCGTAACTCCAACGACACCGGGAGGCCCATCTCGAACTTATACTCCTACGAACAGCTATTTGGGTCCGGACAGCTTTACGTTTAAAGCAAATGATGGTACTGTTGATAGTAATACAGCGACAGTAAGTATCAATGTGGTAGAACAACCACAAGGGGGTTATAATTATGCTCCATCTTTTGTGGCAACTGGCTCCAGCTACAATGATACCCCTGACTCCGCATCATTACGACTGAATCAGTTTACTGTTGCAGCGTGGTTTAAGACATCTGCTAACTTTGGCTCTGATGCGTATATCGTAAACAAGGGTGGCGTTGGTAGCGACAGCTCGGGACAGAATCTAAACTATGGCATATGGATGACTAGCACAGAGCAAGTAAAGGCTGGATTTGAAACAAGCAGCGGAGCTGATCAGTTTGTAACTTCTCCCAATTCATATAATGACGGTCAATGGCACTATGCTGTGGTAACAAATAACGGTGCTAACGTCATACTGTACATTGACGGCGTTCAGGTAGCAATAAAATCAACTTCGGGCGCTTCCCCTGAAACTATAGGAACAAAACCAGTAAGAGTCGCTGCGAACTCCAGAGTAACCCCACCTACAAACTTCTTTACTGGCGAAGTAGACGAAGTTAGACTGTGGAATACTGCACTATCTACATCCCAAGTTTCGGCTGCATTTGGCGGCACTTTCGCCTCAGGAGCAGTT
>DATFEX010000052.1:0-3352 GCA_035250685.1 Nitrososphaeraceae archaeon
GCAAATGGGTATCTTGTCAGCAAAAGTGATGTGATTTGGATTCTAGATCGCATGACAGAGGAGTTAGACAAACAGGTAGATGAATATAATAACATTTTAGAAAGAAAGATCCTTTGCGAAGTTATAACAACTGCTAATGAAGTAAGGGTAATAACCGAACTTCCAGACGTTTCTGAGGAGGATATCGAAATCAATATCTATGGCAGTGATTTATTTATTAATGCTGAGGGTCAAAATAGGAGTTATTATGAAGTAATACATTTACCAAATGTAGTATCTGGGAAAGGTATAAAATCGACTTTTCTTAATGGTGTTTTAGAGGTCATCATCAAGAAGAGAAGTAAAAAAATAGAAATTAAGAATAGGAATTCTTAAGTTTGATGTTAGGTTGTTAACTGCTCTCTCAACGAAACCATGTCAACTAAGTTCCAACGCTCAATAATCTTTGCGTTACTAAAGGAAAACTCTGTCATGCCATTAACTTTGAATTTTTTACCAGTTGACTGAAGATCCATAAAAGCACCATTATGCGTGCCGGTCAGGTAGTATCTGGTTACAACCTTACTTCCTTCAATAATAATATCTTCAAAAATAATTTTTATATCAGGAAATGCCTTCCACAGGAGATAAATGAACTGTTTCAAACCTTCCTTATTAGTTGGAAGATTTGGAGGAAAACCATGGATAACTACGGAATTATCATAAAAATCAAAATACGATGATTCTCTTACTTTCGGGTCATTAAACGTATCTGCCAAGTTCCGCACAATTTGCCTTAATTCTTCTGATGACACAATTGAGAGCTGTATTGAGTATTTTAATAACCTTTTCACATACTTAATTTATCGCGCGTATTACCGAATAAATTCCGAGTTGTATTATAGGTGATACATAGAACTGCCTAAATTTTAACAAATGTAGTAAAATAGTTCATACTTTGACTATACATAATCTGTAATCTTATTGTCCTTGCTTTCCAAAATGCAAGCTTGAATTTGTTTTTTATATGTCATGACAACCTGTAATTTAGAAATATGACCTAGAAATTCAATTTCTTCTTTTAAGAATCCTGGATTTGAATCATAGAGTTCGTTGAATACTAGTTTCTGATTTATCCTTTCCAGTGTTTCCAGTCTCCTGTATATCTTATCAGTACCTTCTATAATACCATTTTCTATCAAAGTCTTCACAAACCTCCTTTTGGATAAATTAAACATTCCTGTATGTATGATTCTGTCATACACTGATAATACTTCGAAATGATCTTTCGTACCAGTATAGCCTATTATCGTTGCGGGAAGTAGACGTAGAAACTTTAATGAATTTTTGTTTACATGCTTTTTATCCAAAACAACGATAGATCTTCCGAAAGTTAGTATAGCATTCACTATTTGATTGGGTAGGCGCCCATCTAAAACATCACTGTTAGATTTAAGCTCAATAGGATAAAGTGAAATACAGTCTATTCTACATTTTTCAGTTCTGGCAATTTCTGTCAATTGACCAGTCCTCATCAGGATATCATGATAGTCTTCTGTTCGTTCTGGATCCCAAATTTTAGAATTTTTGGTTTTCTGAAAAACAGCTACTACCAAATCAAATTGACCAAAGTATCCCTCATTCTTGACTCTGAATTCACAATCAGAATTCAGAAACAAAAGTTCTCTGTTCTTACGATCAAAAATATGCCTTGATTCAATTGAGCTAACGAATAGGTCCTTTAATTCAGCTTCATTCATAAATTAACATTATATCTTGAGGTCTGATAAATACAGGATTAGACAATATTATTTGTTAAGTCAATCACTACTTGTTGAGTACTTAATAGTCCATATCTAAGATCCAGGCTTTTGAATATCACAGGTAAAAGTGTAGATCTCATCGGCCCCGATTGACTAGTTTTCACATAGGAATTTTTAATAACTCGTAGCTCTAAAGAAAATGCCCTTGAGTCAAAATGATAGGTGTGAATGTGGGCACATCAGATCACATCATGCACGAAAGATGCCCAAGAACAATCCTACTAAATGTAGTAAATGCGAATATCCAAAATTTAGAATTCCTAATAACCGATAGGATAAAAGTTTAAATGCTCTTTTATCATACGAAAGTAAGATTAAGCCATTTTATAATCATAAACAGGTGGAGCCATTTATCGGGTGAGATGGACGGCTCCACCTAGCCTCTACATCAAAAACGTAGAGGTTTACCAATACGAATCAACGATATAAAAATCAAACTGATCCATTATACAAGTTTCAGAAAAATGTTACTAAACTTTACTAACTACAATTGCCAATTTTCCATCAAAAACTCTCCATTTCCAATCTAGTTTATCTTTGTCTTTCAAATTCCACTGCTTCACAATACTCATGGGGATTGTAGTTCGTAGAGATGCAAACTTAGATGAGGCCCTCATTGCTACCGTTATTTCTCCCATTTTTGGAAATACTGCAATCTTTCTTATAAACTCTACCTGGTACTAGGTATTGCTCTAGACCTTGACCTTCAGGATCGTGTCTTTGCTTGTAGGGAAGCATTGATTATAGCAAGATTTCCCTCAGATCGGTCTCCAAAGTATATGAAAAGAAATTTAGAGAAATTTAGCTAAAAAAATCCTAAGATTGCCAAGTAGTCTTTGAAAGCCTTTTCCATTTTTTGTAGAAATGCACAATGGTAAGGAAATTAAATTACCAAGCAGTTAACAATTGGAGCGAAATCATTACATGATTCTACTATGTTCTGAAAAGAGTCCCCAATAAGAATATCAAGAATTAACTTAGAACGTCAATGTATCCGCCAGAATAACTAAGAGTCTCTAATGCTATTAAGTTTTTATGAAAAATATCAAATAACGTGATTTAAATTGGATTGAAGGCAAGTCAGAATCATGTTTAGTCATAAATTGTTTCTCCTAATAGGAATGATATTCACAACGGTAGCATTTATCGATAGCCCGGTCTCATATGCAGAAAAAAGAGAGTGTAGAGACTTGACAAGAGAGATAAAATACAATTCTGAAGATCATGATGATAATAAAGAATCAGAAAAAGCTTTTGAGAAATCCTTAAACCAAGATTCACTTTGCGAATTCACGGAAAAACATGATAAAGAAGAACTAAAGGGAGAAGTGAAGAATTGGGATGAATACAAGAATACGGAGGTATATCAAACCTCCAATAAGGAACAAAAGGACTGCCAAAGTGAAGGCTTCAAATCTCCTGATGACGGAGAAAAGGCCTTACAGGGATATGAAATAGAATATTGTGGATGGGACGAAGACTAGATTCACAAGACTAATCTTGGTATTTTCTATCAACTTTTTTACTGATTCAAGAGAACTTCTGATTCT
>DATFEX010000053.1:0-27172 GCA_035250685.1 Nitrososphaeraceae archaeon
ACATTTGGAAAAGGCGATTCTGAAATCTTGCTTACAGCTAGTATGGACTATGGTAACTCTTTTAATTCAACAATAAATATCAGCAATAGCTCTGGAACTTCTAGATCCGCGCATGGTCACATTTTGGGAGATGAATTGTATGTAACTTGGGCAGATACGCTAAATCAAACTGGAACATTTGATGTACTCCTAAGGAAAATAGATGCTAGAAACCAACTCGGTAAAGTTTTAAATCTAAGTAACAATTCGGACAATTCTGTTTCTCCTTTTATATGGATGAGTAACAATAGGATTTATGTAACATGGAGCGATAACACTAACGATTCTTCTGTGCTTCTTTCGGCTATAGATCCTTCTAATTCGACCATCTCAAAAAAAATAGTAAAAAGCGATCAGAGAGATGTCTATACAAACCCTATGATATTTGAGACAGAAAATAAACTTTGGATTGCCTGGACAGAATCCAGAAATGATTTTAACAATATAGTGTTAATGGATTTGGAGAAACCTTGACATTTTTTGTTGTTGAATTAAGCAGGATATCAGTCAACTAATATCATTATTGCAAAAATCAGTCTTTACATGTACGCAGCCCAATCTAGATTTTTCTCAAAATGTAAAATTGATTAGTAACAAGTATTCATTCATCCTATCTAAAATTTAAATTTAATAAATAGAAGATTATTCCAATTTTTATTTCCCATTAAAGTGGCCGGATCTCAGCCTTACCCATATCCTTAAACGGAAGACCTGCACATCCGTAGATTAAGCCGTCGACCTGGTTAGTAACGTTGGCGTCAAGTGAGTTGTAGGATTCAATATATCTACTATTATTTTCATATTGTACGGTCGCTTGGCAAATCAAATCATGTAAGTCGTCTTTGTCAATTGGTTTAGTCTGTTTATGGGGCCATGTATCGTTACCAACAGCAAATGGGAGAATATAATTAACTGCCTCTTGCAATCCTGAACCTGAGGACGTCTTATAATACCATAAATCTATTCCAATGTTTTCGCCAATTTTTGCGAGATTGAAAAAAGCCAATAGATTGAAAATATGATAATCCAAAGAGTTCTGTCTGTCTAACTCAAAGGATTGTTGACCACCTGGTTGAATTTTTTCCGAAATAAGATTATTCTTGTTATTTTCTAATATGTTTCTTGTAATTTCTGTTTTGTTCAAGAATAGGGCGATTGATGAGGCCTGAGCATCATACCAAGTTCCATGATTATTCATTGCTTGACTTTCCTTCTTACCGAATTTAGAATTCAAGAGCCAATTAAGATACTCCTCAAACCATGATTCAATCCCTTTTTGATCAGCGTTAGTCCATGATGGCGAATCCTCAATCAACTTTACTGCATCTAGGACAATCGGAAAATTATTTGCTGCAATGATACCAGAGCGAGTTCCATTATTTTTTCCAGTTATTACCTCGGCATGTTCTAGATTAGGATTCATATAAGTATCATTATTCAAAAACCATACGCGCAACAATTCAGATGTTTTATTAGAATACACATCATTTCCCGTAAAATAATATGCTACGGAAAGTATCTTTACTCTTTCTATCATCCTATGCATAAATATTCCATCATGGGCCGTGTAAACTTCAGGATTAAACTCCCCATCTCTATAAACATATGGAATACCTTTGGGTTTTGTATCATCTGGCCAATGAAATGGAGCCAAAGATAGAAAATCGTGTTTGTCACCACTTGGAGGTGTCCGGACTTTATCCATAACTGAGGGAACTTTCTTTGAGAGATATGAATCGGCCTCTACTATTAGCTGCGATATCAGATCCTTTACTACGGGATTTTTATTCTCATTAATAGTCAGTTTTGATGGAAGGTCAAACACCATCAATTGAGGAGTTGTTTGGAACTTGAAGTCAACATAGATGGAATGTACTTTTTCTGCATTGATAGGATTAGTTGGATAGAAATACGATAATGTGAATCCAACGATAACACTTGACCACAAAATTATTGAGATTAATACGACCGACCGTAACGTAATAGGTTCCAAATTGAAATTCTCATACCGTTCATCGCTTATCAATTTTTTCATGGAACGTTTACAGTTGCGTTAACATTTCCAAAATTTTTATCAAAAATCATTACTTATCTTAATTGAAAATTTGGTTGAATTTATAATGAAATATATTCCGATGTAAAAGCTACACTTTATCTGATAATATCGAAAGACTTATTGTCAGACTACGTATTTTGTTGGTCACAGAATAAAAACTTAAATTTTTGGATTTCAATCTTTCGTGTTTTCAACATCTCACGTAATTTCTTTTTCGTGTTAAATTTCATAAAATTTTATGCGTACATATAGCAATATTAATGGTTTTTATTAAAATTTACCTATAATATAAGGTTCGACTTGATAGTTTACAAGGAGATTAAAATATTTGGCATATTTGAATTCACGTAGTAAATGACAATTGAAAAGCACTCTGAATAAAGTGAACTTGGAATTTAATTTGCTTAGTAGTACTTTATTTAGTAACTGTAATTTGATTAAACATACTCTTCATGTTTTTTGCAATAACGGTTGCTAAGAAGAGTGATACCATCGTTAGCACTATCGTACCGCTTGGAGCCAAATTTGAATAATAGGAAATGATTATTCCAAATACGACTGAAAATACAGATATTGCACATGAAATAAGCATAGTCTTTTTGAATCCTTTGCCAAACATTAACGCCGTAATGTTTGGTATTACAATCAGTGAAGAAATTAGCAAGACTCCCACAAGCCGTATTGACGCGATTATGGTTATACTTGCAAGAATAATGAACAATGTATTAATCCATGTTACATTTAGGCCACTGACTTTTGCTTGGTTCTCATCAAATATTATGAGGATTAGTCTCTTGTAGAGTATATAGATAACAGGAATGACGATTGAGTCTGTGATTAGGATCATTATTACATCTTCAATTGTTACTAGAAGGATATTGCCAAATAGAAAACTGAACAAGTTGATTGTGAATCCACCTGAAATACTGATTAGAATTACACCTATAGCAAGTCCAGAAGTCAAAAGAACAGCTATCGAGGAGTCTGGAGGAATTTTTGTTGATTCTCTTAACTTATTAACACCAACTGCAGATAAGGTGGCAACAATGTAAGCAGTCCAAAGAGGGTATATGCCTGTGAACAATCCTAAAGATATTCCACCAAAAGCAACATGCGCTAATGCATCTCCAAAGAGCGAATGTCGCTTTAGTACCAAGAACAGTCCCACTATCGAACATATAACGGCTATTGCAATTGCAGATATCAGAGCTCTTTGCATAAAGCCGTATTGAAATAGATCAAACAACATTTACATCATTCTTTTTTTCCTCATTGTCTGATCTATTGTTTGATTTACCAAAATGAAGATTCATGTGTGATTGCATTGCAAATTCAACGTAAGACTTCATTCGTTCCTCATTTCCAAAAAAGTCCTCTGATTCCCCATGAAAGAACAATTTTCTATCAATACAAGCAACCCTATTCGCTAATTTTTCAACAGCGTTCATGTCATGTGATGACCACACTATAGTTATCCCTCTTTCTTTGTTCAATCGGGTTAAAAGATCATAAAATCTATCTTGGGCTGCTGAATCAATCCCTGTAGTAGGTTCATCCAGTATTAATAATTCTGGCTGTCTCACAAGGGCTTTGGCAATTATTACCCTTTGCTGCTGTCCTTCAGAAAGTTCACCTATTCTCTTGTTTCGAAAGGCGCCAAGCTCTACAAACGCAATTGCATTTTCGACTGATTCTCTTTTAATGTCCGTTCCTATAACACCAAGTGAAACTATTTCAGTAACAGTTGCAGGAAAGGATTCCTCTACAGATTTCTTTTGAGGTACATAACCAATTTTTTGAAGGATTTTCTTATTTTGCTTCACATTGGATCCAAATAAACTAATTTCACCAGAATAATTATTCACTATCCCAAGCAGACACTGAAATAAAGTAGTCTTGCCTGCGCCATTAGGTCCAATTATTCCAAGAAAATCCCCCTTTCCTACTGAAAATGATATATGGTCTAATGAAAGGAACGAATCATAATAATATGATAAATCATTTACTTTGATTATTGGCTGCATTCTAACCCCAGAGATAAATTCCTAATATTTTCATGCATTTTGTCAATGTATCCGATCCCTTCATCTTGATCATTCTTTGTTAGCCCTTCAATGGGACTCAGGACGAGAACCTTGCCATTTGGAATTTCTTGGGCAATGACTTGAGCATAGCGGGAGTCCATGAGTTCTTCAGAATAGATAACGTCAAGATCAAGGGTTTTTGCAACATTAATTATTTCTGCTAATCGAGCAGGAGTTACTTCTGCATCCGGTCCGCTCTCAGATATACTATGTTGTGTTAGTCCATATCTATTGGCAAAATATGTAAATGAGTTATGAAATGAGATGAAATCATTCTTATTACATGATTCTAGTTGAATCCTAATTGTTTTATCAAGTTCATCAAGCTCTGCCAAAAATGACTTCGCGTTACTATTGTAATAATCTTTATTTTTAGGATCAATTGTAATTAAACCATCTCGAATATTTTCCACTTGTTTTTTTGCAAGCAATGGATCCAGCCATACATGTGGATCCAATGTCATGTTGCGCTTATCAGAATAGGATGCGTTTAATTCATTACTGGTATCAATTTTTTGAGTTGATTCTATTTTTGTAAGCCAGTTTTCGATTCCTAAACCGTTGTATATCAGGACATCCGCCGAACTAATAGTTTGTATTTGACTTATTGTGGGCTCAAAATCATGTGGTTCAATTCCTGCAGGAATGATTAATGTTGATGTTATCATGTTACCGCCTACTTTCTTAACAAATTCATTAATTGGGAATATAGACGAGATGACACTTAATTTGTGAGATGAATCTGAAGCATTGTTCGTGTCATTCACTGGATTCTGATCAGTATTATTTGCTGATTCAAGCAAATGCCTTGTCGAATTTGCATCTGGAGGTAAATCTTGGGCATAAGAGGTATGACCTAATGAGGAAATTAGTACCGGCATCATCAGGTGAAATAGTAATAAGCTTCTTTTGCCCACAAATAATGAACATGTTATTAAGAATATATATCTTTTTTATTAATTATGACTAATTTATTTTGCTTTATTAATAATTAACTTTCCATATCCATCTGTATATACCCATCCTAATTCGGTCAGTTCAAATCCGTCCTGTAAAGAACAGATCGTGAGTATTTGCCGGATGGATTAATATGCTTTCTTATAATTGTTCAAGGATGATAAGTTGAGTGTATGTAAACACGGAAACTGGCACTTGGGTATATTAGAGTTTTCATACAACTTGTAGTAATCTTAAAGTTACCTATTTCAAGACTATGACAACACAGGAATAAAAAATCCAAATTTTCATTTATGATTCTATTCAAATCCCAGCACCGTTTTAGACGATAATCCAGACGGCCGCATATATCAATATGGCATAATTATTATATCCAATAACTCTTTATGAAAATCTTATTGACCATAGTGAGCGTCTCATTAAATGAAGATATAATCGAGAGTTTAGACAAGCTCAAGTCTTTGGGATTTTCAGGACGATCAGAAATCATAAGGGCAGGAATCAGGAATCTTTTGTCAGATGAACGGATGAAAGAAGATTTGGACGGAGAAATCAATTCGTTACTTTTAGCAGTACATGATGAAGATTCTGATGACCAAGTTTCTTCGATAAGACATGATTTCGACAAGATTATAATTGTTCACCTTCATAATAAGATTGACAAAGATAGGTGTTTGGAGATATTTTCTCTAAAGGGTGATGCAAAAGAAGTTAAAGCGATATCAAGAGAACTTCAGATAAACAAGAAAATGCACTTTGTAAAACTGATAGTAGTTTGAAATCGCAGAATACTACTACACCTTTATATTTTGTCATATCGCATCAAGGTTTGTATCCTGAGTCGGATATTTCACCTAATCAAAAGTGATTGTTGATCAGCCATGGTCGCGTTTATATATGGAACTATTTTTATCGACTACAATTCATACGGTATGAATAATTGAAGTTAAACAAACGATCAATTAGGTTTAGGAATTGGATGTTCGTTAATGAATGTGAATGTTCATGAAGAATGGAAGGGTAGACAATAGAAGTCAAAAATCATTTAGTCTATTTTATAACGACATCGCAAGATGGTTTTTTCTTTTCCTTTTTTTCGCTGGCATGTTTTCGTGCTATGTTTTTAGTATTCAATTAGCACTCAATTACGCAGTACATGACAACTTTGATTTGTTCTACTTCATTTTTACCATTTTAAGTGGTTTAGGAACTATCTGGGGATTAATGGCCCACCGGGAATTTACTAAATCGTCTGATAGAGTTAACAACACTAGGATTCTGGCATGCCAAATTAATCCGCGAATCGGAAAATATGAATATAAATCATATAATCCTGAATCGCATGAGTTTGAAGAGGGTTACATCCCTTTTGGGCCCATAGACTTTTGGGATCCAGCTACATATGCCCCAGAATGGGTCGACAAAGGCAAATATTGGCATGTATTACTCGGTCTTCAAGTTCCCAACAAAGAGTTGATTCTTCAGGTTGTTAAAGATGATGACCTGTTAAATACCAAAAATCAAAACGTGGCTACTACTGAGAAAGAAACTATACGACTTTCCTGGTCGACGAAAGGCTCCATAAAAAGAGTGCGGTATAGAGTCAAAATACCTCAATGGGCAGTAATGCGTGCTGACTACCAGGGTACAAAATCAAACAACCCAGAAGGAATTGTCACAAATCGTGAGATTGGAAAATTGAACAGAAATATTGTGCTTCTCGTGGACGAGATCATTGAAAGAGAGAAATTCAGAATAAAGTACCCTTGGATGATAACAGGTTTATGGATATATCTTTACAAAAGCTTGCCCATAGAGATTATCTACAATGAAATTTTAGAAAAACTTCCAGGATTCCATAAATCAATAGTAAAGGAAGCAAATGAAACGTTGGCAGATATAAGAGAAGACAGACTGGTCTTGGCTATTTTGGATGTAGCTAAGACTAGAGGGATAAATCAAGATAAGATTGGAAAAATTTCAACCCTCATCAGATTTCTTGATGGGGTATATGCAGATATTGGACTTGGTGAAGGATCTACGGAATATCATAATTTTCACCACAGCCTTGAAGTCTCTTATATGGCACTTAAAATGTTACCAAATATAATAAATAATTACAAATTCTCTGCAGACGATATTGAAATTCTTCTTGTGTCGGCATTGTTGCATGATTATGACCCGCTCCAATTTACGTATAATGTCAATAGTTCCAAACCTGAAAATAATGGTTATCCTAATCAAGGATCGACTATTCGACCCTCTGTGGGTCCAAGAGTTTATAGAACAATAGAGACTATACAAAGATACCAAATACATGATGCTTATTTCAAGCTTGACCAACCTGATCTTGAAAGAGTCTTTGAAAATTTTTCATTTAAATTTAGGAATCAACCACAAGTGCAGCCTGAGAAAGCAGACATTGAGAAGTCCGATAGGAGTTTGATGGTTGAGGCGTTGATTTGGAGAACAGATTTCCCTTATTTTAAACAGGAAGCAGCTCAGAAAAAATTCAAGGAATTGCTTTCTGAAATTGATGCAAAAAATCAAGATATAGCAAAGGTAAATATCCTTGCAGAAGTGCTATGGCTATCTGACTTGTCTGTTACCTATATGGGCTCAGATCCAATTAGAGCGTGGAATAGAGTCACAAATCTTTATGATGAATTATTTCTTCCCAAATTAGAGGCAGTATCTAGGACAGATTCGTACTTTTCTGATTTTGCAGACACACATCTTTTTCAAGAGCTAATAAAAATGAGGGGATTTCCAGATGTTTTCAAGAGTAGATGGAACTCTGTTTATCAGTTTTTTCATGAGGGAAATCCATCTACTGTATTGGTGCGCACTATCATAAATGCACGCAAATCATTTCTAAAATTGAACATGATTGTGGGGTATTTTAAAGGAGAAATGATTTACCAAATGGCCAATGAGATTTATGCAGAATTTTTTATAGGAATTGGAGAGGACCAAAATGAGATCTCATTTGCCAAGTCTAAGATAGCTGAATTGGAGCCGCAAAATTCTTCGGTCTTTTGGGGAAACTCTGTAAAACTGATCCCAAGCATTCCCGATAAATCAATAGATAATTTCATTCTGAATATCCCTAGTTCGTCTGGCTTGGATATTCTAACTAACAAGGTATCATTTTCTTCAATGATTACAACAATGAGTGAAAAGTTGATGGATACTGGCAGTCTACTAATTCTGACAGATATTCCAAAAGATAGCGATCTATTCAATTCTATGTATAATGAAATTCTTTCAAAGGGTTTTAGAGACTGCAGCAAGATTTGTAACTATTATCTATCAAAGTTAGATTCGACGACTCTTCGTTACTCTTCCAATCCATATGTTTTGTCATTTTGTAAAAAATAATTTTAATGATTGAAATACGTGTTTAGCATAAAACAATAAACCCGGGTCTCCAATTATTCTATTCTCATTTAGAATAACCTGGAATTAGACCTTTACAAATCCCAAGCAAACTTTGCATTTAGGGCATGTACAGATATCATACCGAAATTGGTTTCCCGTATCCTCATGTCCATCGCGGAAGTTCATTTCGGAGGTAGAGAATTCCTCTTTTCACATAAGACATTTTATCATATTAAGTTAAAGTTGTTATTGACTAAATTATCTAGTGGTACACAACTAGAATTTTAGAATTTCTAAATGTGAAACATTCTCCAAGATCCTATTTCGAAGATAAAGTCAAACTCCCGCAAACAGCGTTTTAGTTTTCCTTTACAGAGGACCCTACATTTCAAATTAGGAGTAAAAATGGCGAGTTCAAAATCCTGCGAATACACATATATTGTTTAAATAAATAGGGTAAATCAAGCAATCATGAGCGGAAATAGTAATAACGGAACTAAAAAAGTCAAAGTCGCAATAGCCGGTGTCGGAAACTGCGCTTCTGCATTATTGCAAGGTATTTCATTTTATGGTAATAGTTACTCTAAAGGTAATGAGGGGGAAAATGCTCAGGAAATACCTGAAGGTTTAATTGCATATACACTTGGGGACATCAAGCCAAATGATATCGAGTTCGTCGCGGCGTTTGACGTCGTCGAATCAAAAGTAGGTCATGATCTTGCAGATGCAATATTTGCAAGCCCTAATAATACAATAAAAATAGCTGACGTGCCTTCAACTGGGGTTAAAGTACAAAAAGGAAAGGTACTCGATGGTGTCGGTAAACGTCTGAATGAAAGAGTAAAGATATCCGATAGCTCTCCGGTTGATGTCTCAAAAATATTGAAGCAAAGCGGAGCCGAGATTCTTGTAAACTATCTACCTGTTGGGAGTAGAGAAGCAACTCAATATTATGTAGAGCAATGCCTTGATGCTGGGGTATCTTTTATCAATGCGATACCTGTTTTTATTGCTTCTACCCCGAAGTGGCAGCAAGCGTTTGCAAAAAAGAATCTCCTCTGCGCAGGCGATGACGTTATGAGTCAGTTAGGTGCGACAGTACTGCACAAGACCCTTGTAAAGCTTTTTGTAGATAGAGGTGTAAAGCTGGACGAAACTTACCAACTAAATGTTGGAGGAGATATGGATTTCTACAACATGCTTGATGAAGAGCGTCTCGAAGATAAGAGAATTAGTAAGACAAGCGCAGTGGCGGCCATGGCTCCCTACGAAGTACCCATGCGAATAGGTCCATCAGACTTTGTTGGGTTCCTTGCAAACGACAAAGTATGCTATATCCAAATGCGTGGTCGATATTTTGGCAAAGTTCCAATAGAAGTAGACGTCAAACTAAAGGTTGTTGACGCCTATAATAGTGCAGGGGTTATGATTGACGCTATTAGAGGTACTAAGATTGCAATAGATAGAGGAGTTAGCGGTCAGCTCGACAGTGTATCTGCGTATTGCTTCAAGCATCCACCAGTTCAAAGACCCTATTTAGAAGCAAAGAATACATTTATGGATTTTATTGATGGAAAAGTCGAGCGTTAAGTATTAAACGCAAAATATTTTCTTATTGTCTAAAAAAATATCAATTTAGATCTAATTATTTTGTCAAATAGAATATATTTACAAGCATGAGAATCTAATCTCAAGGTATTTGGTCTATATAAAGAAACTTGAAATTTATGGTTTCAAGTCATTTGGATTTAAGAATACTGTATTACATTTAAACAATGGTCTTGTTGCTGTAACTGGTCCTAATGGTTCAGGCAAGAGCAACATCCTTGATGCAATCATGTTCGCATTAGGGGAAAATAGTCCCAAATTATTGCGAGTTGATAAATTTCAATCATTATTCCATGACAGCGGCGGTTCTGCGCACAGACTGGTTCGAGTTAACCTATCATTTGACAATTCTGACAGGGGGATACCTATTGACATGGACACGGTTTCAATGAGTCGAGAAATGGAAGGCCAAACCGGTGAGAGTCAATATTATCTTAATGGTAAGAAAGTTTCAAAGAATACAATTCTGGAATTGTTGGAAATTATTGTAGCAGTACCCAACAAACTCAATATAGTTCAGCAGGGTATGATTACGAGAATTTCTGAGCTAAATTCAGAGGAAAGAAGGAAGATTATCGAAGATATAGTTGGCCTCTCATATTTTGATGACAAGAAAAACGAATCTATAAAGCAACTTGAAGAATCTGATAGGAGGCTTGAAGTTGCGCTTGCCAGAATGGATGAAATTAAGAAGAGGATAAACGAACTTGAAGCTGAAAGAAATGACCAATTAAGATATACATTTATTGAATCTCAATTAAAAAAATTCAAGGCGATAAAATATTCAAATAAAATTAGGTATTTGAAGGGCGAAATCGATAATCGCAGTACGTTACTATCTACGAATGAAAAAAACCTTGAAGTCCTGACCAAAAATCGCGATGATCTAAGAGAGCAAATCAATAAAATTGAACAAGAAAAGTCAACTTTTATGAATCAGGTAGACGCGTCAAACAAATCCAGAGCACAAATCGATACGAAATTGTCTAATGTGATCTACAATATCGAAAGGGATAAAGCTATAATCAAAGAGGCACGTTTGCGTCTTACATTTATTGAGGAACGTTTTGTATTCACCGAGTCAGAAGGCAAGAAAATTGAAGTTGAATTTGGTAACTCATCTCAGACACTACAAGAAAGAAAAAGTCTAAGCGAAGCAAAGCAATCTCACCTTGCTCAAATGAAAGAAGACCTACAGCTCCTTAACTCTAGAATTGATGAGATATCAGATCGTGTTGAAAAAAACAGAAAACTAAAGGATACACTTTTACAAAAGAAATCAAAGTTAACTGAAATTGGGTCGAGACTGAATATCATTATTGCAAGACTAGAAGAACGAAAGAAATTTGACATTGATAAGATAGATGAGAATTCTTCATCGATGGAACGTTTGAACAGATCATTGGGTGAAAAGGAAGGCGAGTTAAAAATACTGAATTTAGAAGCAGATTATTCAACTTTGGAAACTGAACGCAAACTACTAGATGATCTTAGGCAAACAAGTCAAAATTACTTTAATGAAATTGATGTGTATGAGACTACCGTTAGCAAAGTGAAAACATTTGCAGTTCCATATGAAGAAAAATATGCTATGGCGGTTCATTTATCAAATGAGGATTTTGCAATAGCCGATCTAACTAAGAACTCACAGGATTTCAAGATTATTGGTATGGTTAGAGATCTCTTGAAATTTGATGAATCGTATAAAAAGGCAGTTTTTGCAGTTGCAAAGGACTGGATGAAATGCTGTATCGTTCCTAATGTAGAGGAAATGATTCGTCTTGCTACTTACATCAAGGAAAAGAATCTTCCTCGATTTAAAATTATTTCATCAGAATTACTTAATTCTGTAAATAGGGAACAAGTAGAACTCAAAGGATATGACTATATAGGAAACCTTGCAGATTTGGTTAATTCAAATGTTCCAAATCTAGTGGATTTTATATTTGGAAATATATATGTAGTAAGAAATTCGAAAACTGCATATCAGTTATCGAAGCAAGGATTCAAATGCGTTACTATTTCTGGAGAGCTTTTTGAACCACACGCAAATTCCCTATCTTTGGATTTTGGTTCCAAGATATCAGATCTTACAAGAGAAATAATATTAAATGAATCAATTGAAGAATTAATAAAAAATTCTAAAATTTTATCATCATACTTGGAAAACATGAAAGCTGAGTTGGATAAGATTAATGGTGAAATATCTAACAAGGAAATGCATGTCACAGAATTAGAAAAACACGTAGCAGAAAATAGTATAAATGTCAGTCATTTATTAGAGGTTAGTTCGGGTTTAAAATCTGAAATTGAAAAAATAAAATCCACTAACAAGTCACTTTTAGCAGAAATTAATGAAATAGAATCAGAATTAATCGCAACCAAAAAAAGAGACACAATAGTTTCTTCTTCTATTGCAAAATATACCACAAGACTTCAATCAATCGTTGATGATAAAATTGATAATGAACTATCAGAATTAAGTAACAAGAAGGCAGATGTTCTCAGAAAGATGGAAAATAATGAAATAGAACATAGAGAAATTATTACAAATTTAAAGTCGCTTGAAAATGATGTAGATTTGTCTATTGAAAGAAAAAACGAAATTTCTAATGAAAGAGAAAGTCTTGAAAGAGAAAAATTAGAAAGACAGGATCAATATGAATCCGCTTCTCAGAGGCTTGAACAATTAGAAAAAGAATTAGTTGGGCTCCGAGAAGAAGAACAGAAAATTATTGATGTCTCTGGCGATTCTTATTCCATATTACAGAACTATGAAAAACAGATTAAATCGCTAGACGAGAAAGAAAGACAACTGTATAGGGAGATAAATGGAATTGAAAAGGAATCAATTGCAATTAGGAAGGATATTTCAAATTTTACAGCTCAAGAGAATCAAGTAACGAATGACTTAACATGGTTAGGATTTAAGGAACTACTAGAAACAGAGATTATTGATGTAGACATATTGATATCAGCATTAACAAAAGAATATGACGAATTAAAGACCAGACTTAATTTACGTGCCCATGAAACATACGTTGAGGTAATAGGCGGTTACAGAGATATGTCCACGCGCAAAAATTACCTTGAAAACGAAAGAAACTCGATTGTCTTGTTTATCGGTGAAATCGACAAAGAAAAGAAGGACGTTTTTATGGACGCTTTTAAGAAGGTAGACGAAGATATTAGAAGGACTTTTTCTGATATAACAGGTGGATCTGCCTACCTTCAAATTGACAATGATGATATTTTTTCTGGTGGTCTGTCATATCTTGTCCAATTTCAAGGAAAACCACCAAGAGAATCGACTGCCCTTTCGGGAGGGGAGAAGACAATGGCAGCAACAGTCTTCTTGCTGGCGCTTCAATCTCTAAAACCATCGCCGTTTTATCTAATGGACGAGGTAGATGCCCATCTTGACGCACAGAATACAGAAAGATTATCAAAAATCATGGTAGAAAGATCAGGAGGCAGTCAGATACTAATGGTAACCCTGAAGGAATCAACCGTGGCAAAAGCCACTCAAATATTTGGAATATATCCAAAATCAGGAGCTTCTCAGATTGTTCACTACAAAAATCCAAATAAAATACCTCTTGCACAAATTAAAGCTTCAGAATAATTCGAAAATCATTTCACGGGTATAACAATAATCCTCAAATCAGGAACAGATCAAATAACACATGATAGGCAAATGCAAAATAAAGTATCAAATATTCCGCCAGTATCATGGACCAGGATGAATCATCAAACATCACGAGATATAGTTTTTCTGGTTAGGTCTTGAGTCATTGTTTTTCGAATGTGGGCTATATATAGCCGAAAGTATAAAGTTCGCATTATGCCTAATAGTATCCTCATTTTAGTACTGCTTATTTCTTGTTCTCTAGTAACTGTTTTTTTAAATCTACAACCCACTGCCACAAGTTCTACTATTGGTCCGCACTGGACTACCGGGAACAGTATGCCCAGATCCGTATTTGAAGTCTCTGCAACAGTGTTGAATGGAAAAATATACGTAGCTGGTGGCCAGGACGAAAATGGTGACCTCTTGGATACTTTATTTGTATATGACCCAAAAACAAAAGAATGGGAACTTGAAACTTCTTTACCAGTTGCATTGGATCATTCAGCACTTGCCTCATATGATAATAAGCTTTATCTTGTTGGAGGCTTTCTTGAACACAGGATTCCAACTCCTCAATTATTCATATATGACCCGGAAACAAAGTCATGGCAAGAGGGCGAACCTATGCCAACTGCCCGAGCTGGTTTAACATCCCAATTCCTTGAAGGACTATTGTATGCTATAGGTGGTAGTTCTGGAGACAATGCTGGAGCGTTAAATACCAATGAAGCATATGATCCGAAAACCGACTCGTGGACAGAAAAAGATCCCATGCCTACTGCCAGACATCATATTTCCTCTGCACAAGTTGATGGAATGATACTTATCATAGGTGGCAGAGTTACCGAAGTCTCTTCTAGTCTTGATATCAATCAAAAATACGATCCAAAGAATAACAGATGGATAGACCTTGAACCCATGCCAACAAAAAGAAGCGGTGCTGCTGCCGTTTCCGTTGATGGGTATGTTTATGTAATGGGCGGTGAAAAAATTTCAGGCAGTTTTAATGTAGTTGAGAAATATAATCCCATATCCAACAGTTGGACTATAGAACAGCAAATGCCTACAGCTCGTCTCGGTCTTGACGCAGTATATTTAGACGGCAAGATATATGCTATTGGGGGTAAAACTAATCAACCTTCAGAAAGTGCCACAAATGTAACTGAGATTTATGCTCCCTCTTGATATCATTGATTAGTAACTAAGATTTATTAGATTGAGATTTAATAATAATATTTCAATAATAATTATTCTCAAGACTTAAACCCAGAATTCAAATAGGTACAATTCTGTAAATTGCTCCTTTTCCATATCCGAGCACATAAAGATAGCCATCGGGCCCAACTTCCAGATCAGATATTCCAGAAAAACCCTCTGCAAACTTTATGCTTTCTAGTTCCTCAGAAGTATTTGCTATCTTATCAGAAAGTGCACCGTCAAGTACCAAACTTTCTCTATCCGTGTTCAAATCGAAATGATAAATATTGCCATTCTTAATATCGCTAACGAAAAGATCATTTCTAAAATCTTCACCAAATTTATCTGAATTGAAAAATTTTATTGCAGTTACACCAACTGTTTCATAAAATGTGAACTCAGGTTCGCTGTACTTTCCTTTCCCATTAAATTCAACCAACTTGTCGGGATTTGATGAAACGCCTAGTGGTTTGCCACCTTTATGTTCCCAAATTCCCTGTACATCTTTCCACCCACTATTGAAACCAGGACGAACTAGATTAATTTCATCGCCAAAATCAGGTCCATTTTCTGAATCCCATAAGTTACCTAGAACAGGATCGAAATCTATTCCAAAGCTGTTGCGTATTCCATAGGCATAATATAGATTCAGAGGATATTCATCCCCTAAATATCCATTTTCAAATAGCTGACCTTGGTCGTCCATTCTTAAAATACCTCCGGTAGCATCAGGTTCATTTCCGTTTTCATAATTCTGGGCTTTTGTGGTATGATCCATTAGATCTCCTACGACCAAGAATATATCGTTGTTAGACCCAATAGTCATCTTTCCGCCGTTATGTGCAGGACCTGGAACTGCAGGCAAATCCAATACTAGTTCTGGATTAACTAGTTGAGTGCTATCTTGCAGTAACTCATATTTGTAAAGTCTATTCCCTGCTGGTTCTACCGCAGGTAAACAACTATCGGGTTTTGGACATTTATCACTTGTCACGTTAGCCTCAGTATAATAAAGATAGATATTCTTTGTACCATTTTTTGAATCAGAGACAATGGTTCCCAACAGTCCTCTTTCATTCTTATTTGAAACATTAACATCAATCAATGGATTATCTTGCAGCTCACCATTAACAATTCTTTGTACTGTTCCCTTATTTTTTTCCAACACAATCAGATCATTAGCGTTACTAGATCCAAGAAATTCCATATCAGTTGGGGCTTTGAGTCCCTTGACAACAGTATCGATCTTAAACTTTCCTTCAAAATCATTCATCAATCTCGGTGTTGGTGTACTCGAGGAGATCAGGGTGCTATTTTGCTTAAAGTTTGACTTTGTAATTGAAAAACGATCCTTTATTGTATTATCATTATCGTGAAATTCTCCAACCATAGTAGTCCCATTATGAATAAAATCCAAATTCAAGAATCCATATCCATAGAACTGCCTGGCAGTAAATTTGGCTGTTTCCGTCAAATTGTGAATAACGTTACTACCACCAGTCCCGACAATTGCGAATATAAGTCCATTTGGATCGGCATAATTTGAAATATCATTATCTGTAATAGTTGGATTTGACGAATTCGCCGTATTGTAGCTAATTGGAAAAGACCTTTGATAATTATGAGTATGGGCCTGAAGTACAATATCAACATCATACTTGTCGAAAAGGGGATGGTAAGTATCTCTATAATCGATTATCGACCCAACCATACCGGGCGAAGTATAAGCAATCCTATGATAAAAAACTACAATCCAGTCTATATTATTGTTAGAAGCCGCCTTTTTCAAGTCGTTATCCACAAAACGATACTGCATTGACCCCTTTTCATAAGAATCCTCTGTCGACATTGCCAAAAAATGTACGTTCTGATAATCGAAAGAGTAGAATTGTTTAGTTAGGTTAAATTGATTCATATATTCTTCCAGTCTTTCTTCCGATGGCACCTCAATTCCATCCACACGTTTTTTATCATCGTGATTGCCAATTGCAATTTTCATCTTGTTTTCAATAGGCTTAATTACTTCAAGCCAACATGCTGCATCGTTCCTGTATGCATAATCACCTAATCCAAGAACTAATTCCGGATCATTGTTAACGATACTATCTACAGTATTTTCTGTGTTAGGAGTGCAGCCCCAGTCTCCTGTCGCAGCAATATTAAAATCGTTTAAATTATCAATAGCATAAACTTGAAAAGAATTTCTGACGTTTATGTCATTTGCAATTAGAATTTGGAGTGCAAATATAAATGGAGTTAGTATTATTATCTTGAGTAACATACTATTTTTGGATATAGCATAGGTCAAGGTACTTCTTCAATTAGAAGAAAGTGAGCAATATATATTGTACAGTCAATAATCAATATTTAGAATGACGCTAATCATCTAAAGACCTTATTCGCCTAGTTCTGTGATTTATCGGAAATGAGATTTGATTTATCAGGTCTTCTATATCCTAACCAAAAAATAACGAATCCTATAATGGCAATGGATGGTAAGACAGCAAGATAAATTAGATTGACTACAAACACATACTTACTTTTGATGATGTTTTTGTTCATCTCCTGATTCAAATTCTTGACAATACCCGAATTCAAAATCAAGGGATCTCTTGGCTCCTTTGTGAAATCAAATGCATTTAACAAATTATTTGCCGCTGCATCTCTTTTACCAATAGATGAAATATTGTAATTATATTCTATAAATTTTAATATGGATGAAGCATCGTATAGAGTACTGTCTACAAACCCTACTTTGGAATATGGTGAGATTATAAATGCAGGAACCCTAAACCCATAAGTTTGACCATCCACTTTAGGAGGAGGAACATGGTCATACCATCCACCTGATTCTCGATATGTAACTATGAATGCCGAATCGTCCCAATGCTTACTTTTCATTAGGGCAAGAATCAACGAGGCAACAAACTCCTCTCCAACAGTAACATCCCTAGGAGCATTGTCCTCGAAGTTAGGTGCTACGATATACGCAACTGCAGGAAAATCGTCATTTGCCAAATCTTGGAAATATTCAACCAAGTCGACAATGTTGGCGTTTAGAGTCTTATTATCATGAAATCTCGGTGTCTCTGTGAGTAGACTAAGGAATCTATTTTTCTTAAGGGATCCTTCTGTTTGATTAAGTGCAGGATTATGGTCATCCACATATATCTTCCATGAAATATTATTTTTTTGAAGCTCATCAAAGATAGTTCTGTTAAGATTACTAAGATGGCGATAAGAAATATCATCCTCCTTAACCACAGGTAGTCCAGTATAAAGATAATTTTCATTCTGAAATCCGGTATCTAGAGTTGAAGCAAAAAAATTGTCAGCTATTACATATTCGGTAGCAAATTTCCAATAAAATCGAAGGTTTGATGAGTTATAGTAGCCTAAGACAAGACTAGGATCTTTTCCATCCAAATATTGGGATATCACAAACCCATTCATTTGTCCATTATTATAAGATAAATCATACGCGTTTTCTCCGTAATTAGGGGCATCAGTTTTGGTCTTCGTTAGATGGTAAGGTCCCAAATAACTGGTGTATTTTGACACGTCAAATTTAATATCTTGATAGGTTGATCCATTTAGATAAATACCGTTTAAACTGGGTTCGCCAGGCGAGTTGGTAGTATTTTTTTGAGAGTTTTCATTTTCTTCAAACGATGAGTACACAATTTGCATTTTTTGATCATAGGAATTATTGAAATATCCCTTCAGTATTTCTGCTTGTTCTAGTGTTCTGTTCCATATTCTTATCTCGTCTATAAAGCCAGAATAATAATATTCTGGTTTAAATGAATTGGATCCTACTCTAATTGGTTTTGTTCCAGTCAAATCAGGAGTAACTCCATTGGTTTTGTTTATCCCAATTTGATTTCCGTCAACATATAGTTTGAGATTTTCTTTTCCATCATAGGTAACAACTGCTTGATGCCAACTACCATCATTGTATTTTTTATCGGAACGCACTGTGAAATCTACACCGTCAATTGTTTCAAATCCGCCTACTATATTTCCGTTACTGTTCATCCAGATACCATAATTCATGTTATATCCACTAGTATCACTACCTACGCCACCCTTATTCACCAAAAATGCGTTATTCAAGAAAGTATTGTTTGTATTGAACCAAGTTTCTACAGTGAATTTCTGGAGAGGAGGAGGAAACGGATTAAATGGAACTGTCAGATTTTGTGGTAAACCATTGGCTCCTGGAAAAGTTCCAAAGTAGTTGTCAAAACTTCTTCTGCCTTGTGAGATTACAATTACATGTTTGATTGGAGTATTAGATTTTTCATCAGAATTAGATGTAAGGGCCAAAGTTTCATTAATGGAAAATTCGATAACCAGACAAGAAATTAGAATAGATATAGATACACAAATAATGGACATGTAGAATAGATTTTGAATTGAATGATTTATGGCGGTATTCATACCGTGTCTACTCATCATTAATCCCGTCTAGTGAGTAAATGATTATTGCAGGTCTAATTAAAATTTCTCCCTCCGTACCGGTATAAGTTTGATTTTCCATGTGAATTGGTACGCCTCCGTATTTTTTTGCAATGTCACGTAGCTGATCTACCTCTTCTTTCAAATGAGGATAATTTTCAACAATATTGGGTTGAAGCACCAAATATCGTATTTGATCGTTCAAGATGTGTAAGTCAGGACTACCTATTTCAGTATAGGCAGGATTCTTATTTGAATGCAATGAAAAGACCTCTTTATTCGCATAGAACTTGATGATATTGGCGGAGGTAGCGTCTAGTGTCAATATTATGTTATCTCCAGGAATATTATCTCTAATCCATATAGCAGCTTCTCTTACGTACGGAATTCCCCCCGATCCAGCGAGTGGTGGAGTAAATATTTGAAATAAATAATTGAAAATTGGACCTGATGTAAGTAGTATTATTGGAATGAGTACTATCACAAGAATTCTGTAACTTCTAATCCTTCTGGTCCATCGTCCATCTAGTATCGACATTGCTAGCAGCACTAAAGGAGGAACCAATGATTGTGCAAAATGAAATCCCTTTATTGGAAGGAGTTGGAATAAGAGTAAAGTAGCACCTACCCACGTCAATAACACGATAACATTGGGATTCTTTAACTTTCCAACCTTCCCCAAATACAACAATGAAACTACGAACATTCCCGTGAGAACAAAACCCAGAGCATCCCTAAATAATATTGTCAAGTAGAACGTATCCGGTTGATTTTGATCTCTGGTGGTTTGCCATTGCCAATAGGATAAAGCCGCCTGTTGAGCTTCTGGTATTGTTAAGATCGGTATCCAAAAGGGAGAGGTTGCTAAGAGAAAAGAACCACCAATTATGGCAAATTTTTTAAAACCCAATTTTTTTGTCAACATAAGCGAAACGAGTGATGCAATTAGTACGAAAATTCCTACCTCTTTTGACAAAAAACTTAGACCAGATGATGCTCCAATAAAATACAACCAGTAATTTCCTTTATCTTGTCTTAGGTAACGGATTACAAAAAAAAGGGTCAGTGTTGAGAAAAATGATAAAGGAACGTCCAATAGTACTTGTCTTGAAACAATGATGTGATAAGGAATTATTGTCATTACTATCGCCGCCACCATGGCAACCCTTTTATCATATAGCTCTTTACCAATAAAGTAAACAAAAATAACAGTAAGTATCCCAAATATGGCAGGTGCCATTCTGGCAATAATATCAGAGACACCAAAATTAGCAAAAAATATCGATACTATGAATTGTAAGAAAAGAGGATGCGCCCTGTATATTGAAAAATATTTTGCGGATTCCTCATTTCCAGATAATGTTGCAGCTTGTCCACTATACACTGCCTCATCACCATTAAAACCAATATTTCCCAGATCCCAGAGCCGTATCGCTGATGCAGAAACGATTATTAAAATAAGAAACAAATATTCTTGTCTCGAAAGTTTAAATCGTTTTTTGAGCATTTCCAGGAATGACAATGCTGTTGCTAGATATTAAACACCATAATAAAAATTATCTTGATATAATCTGAATGTGAAAAATTGGTGTAAATCATCATATTCTCATTAAACCTAAAATTAGTGAATATAACCATCTCATTACTAATATTTATGAATTAGAATTAGCGATAAATTAATTTATGTATGAAATTAATCTAAACTAGGAATAGTTCCATATTGTCATCATCATGAGGAATAATTCTAACATACTCCTCATAGACGATAGGAATTTGCTTGAATGTTTTGTTGTAAAGGCGATGA
Organism: Nitrososphaeraceae archaeon; assembly: GCA_035250685.1. Classification (GTDB taxonomy): domain Archaea; phylum Thermoproteota; class Nitrososphaeria; order Nitrososphaerales; family Nitrososphaeraceae; genus TA-21. Next base: position 21,219 of record DATFEX010000053.1, read on the forward strand.
CAAGGTTTTCAGAACCTCCGATATCCTTATTCAGAATATATATGCCCAGAGGTGAAGTTATGTCCGTCATTGAAGCCGAATCTGCTCCTTTCAACCAAGAATAGAGTGGTCAGAAGAGAAATTATCTACCCCGTTATCATTATTGTCTTGGGATTTTTTTTAAGATCCTGGGATTTGGGATGGAATGGTTTCAATGGAGATGAATCTATTTACAGTGGACAGGCAGCAAGTCTTCTAGGAGAGCAGGATTTTCTAAAGGATTTTGCCATCTTCCGCGCGCATCCATTGCTTCTCCAATCCCTATTGTCTGTTGCTTTTGGTTTTTTTGGTGTTCATGACACCGTTGCAAGGGCGGTTCCTGTTATTTTTGGCACACTCAGTATCTTTGTGACATATCTTCTTGCCAAGGAACTTTTCGACAGAAAAGTGGGCTTAGTTTCTAGTCTGATTCTGGCGTTACTACCATTCCACATAGTTTTCAGCAGACAAGTCCTCCTTGATGTTCCGCTTTCTTTCTTTGTTATCTTATTTCTATATTTCATTACTAGATTCAAGAATACTGAACGGAACATCTATTCTTATTGGACTGGGGTAAGCTGCGGACTTTGTTTAATTTCGAAGGAAGTGGGAATAATTATGTTGCCCATTTTTGTTGCCTACTCCTTCATAACCCATACTTTTAAACTTCGAAAATTTGTTGTTTTTATAATTGGTTTTGCCTTCGCCATCGTTCCTTATGCCCTACTAATCTTGATTAGACGTGACGCAGTAATCGCGTTTTTTACTTATGCAAATTTCCAAGTAAGTAGAGAGGCGACTATTCTGTCTGCTCGTTACGCAAGCACACTAATAAACGAGGCGTTCGGTTATGTCTTATCGATACTTATTATCGTATCAGTTTTATTAATATTGATAGAGTGTAAAAGTACTGGATCTAGAAAATATAGGGATCAAATTATTCTTCTGGTAATCACCTTAGGTACCTTATTCTTATTCTATCAATTATTACCCTCTCAGGGAGATAGATTCCTAATAACATTGATACCAATTGGGGTAATCTTGGGCTGTTCGTTTTTAGTTACTAACTATGTCAACCGATCGAATAAGCGCAAGGTGATATACATATGCCTGATTCCAATGATAATTATCTCAAATAATTTCTTTATTAGTAAACTGCTACCGGTTGATGAGCTCAGATTATCTGATAATATAGGGACCCCTTGGAAGCGAGAAGTTGCACTTTGGATTAAGAACAATACACCACCAGATGCCAATGTACTAACGGCCCAAATGACTATGGCAAATGTAATACGCTTTTACTCAAATCACGAAGTATATACTTTTGAGTTAAGTAGCAATCCGTCGTATATACGGTTGGATAATCCTGCACTTCTAATACTAAACAAGAACGTCAGCATAATTGTTGAAGACAGAGATCCGGCATTAGAACAAAACTCTGTTGTTGCAGATCTAAAGAAGTATCGTGCTTATTTTAATCCACAGTTAGTATATACAGCGTACAAATACAGTACAGAAAACGGCACGGATAAAAAAATACCAATGATTGCGGTGTATCAACTAAAATGAGCGAATTCATCATGGTTTCATTCTCCTTATTGTTACTAATTGTAATAACAATAACCTTTTCACTTCTTTATGCCCTTTTTGGGATTGATGGATTAACTGCATATTCCTTGACACAAGAGGAAGCAAGTGTTGTAAACTCACATATAAAGAACTTTATTGTTATAATACAGGGTAGACACACATTCGATAACTATTTTGGGACATTTCCTGGAGCAAATGGTTTTCCTAACGACACTAAAATACCGTTAAATCCCTTTAATGCAGAAGAATCTGCATTTGTTGAGCCTTTTCATTTAGAGGATAAAGAACATTACAAACCAAGGGACGATCCACCGACATATCGTCTGTCATATAATAATGGTAGCATGAATGGCTTTATCTATGCTCAGACTGATAATCCAGGAAACTCAACTTACGTAATGGGGTACTTCGATAATAGAGACATACCATATTATTGGAAGTTTGCCACAGAATATGTTTTGGCTCAGAGATTTTTCAGTCCTTCAATTAGATCTGACCTGGTCAACAGCCTATATGCTATTGGCTCGCAACCATCGATGAGACTTCAAGATGTACCAATACAGGGACTGAATATAAACAAGACAATTTTTGATAAATTAGAATCAAAGGATGTTCCTTGGAAGATATATGTCGAAAATCTTGGAGGGATATATAATAAAAGTAATGAGGACACTCTGATTCTGAAAAGAAACATACCGGTGCTAGCAATCCCACGCTTTATCGAAAATCAATCATTAAATTCCAATATCCATGATCTTTCAAATTACTTTGCCGATATACTAGGAAACAGGTTGGCAAATGTTACTTTTGTATATTTTACTGATTCTAATGATAGTCCTACTCCAAACGTAATACCATCTCAAGAATTGGTGGCGAATTTGATCTATGCGTTGATGACTAGTCAATATTGGAACAGTTCAGCAATATTGCTGACTCATAACGAGGCTGGAGGATGGTATGATCATGTGACGCCACCAGTTAACAATAATACAGGAGAGATGAACGGATTCAGAGTTCCTGCAATTATCATATCGCCTTATGCCAAGATAGGTTATATTGATAACAACACTTATGACATAAAATCGTTCCTAGATCTTGTACAATCATCCTTTGGTATTGATGGAAGTACTAATCTTACTAACCATACGAATAAAATGTATCAAGCGTTTGACTTTGAACAACAGCCAAGACTACCTCTTCATATACAGGAAATCCCCAGAGAAAGAATTGTGATGCAGCCAGATGAAATAAAAGGTATTAATACAATATACATACTAAGCCTATTTGGTCCAATAGTAGTTACTATATATTGGTATTATAGAGGAAAGCAACGGTCCAAATAAAGCGACTATACCACACCTAATGAAGCAATTTGATCATAATTTCTGAATAAACTTAGCAAATAGCATTTTCTCAGGATAACACATTTATTTACATTATTTGTGAGAATAAAGGAATTCTTTGATACTAAGATAGAGTATCAAATCAATGGATGACTAAATCGTATACTCAAGGTTCTTTGTAGCTAAACCTATTTTTACTAGGGAGGACCTGAAAGTGAAAGGCTTGGATCGTAGACATAACTACCCGTCAATGATTGACTGTCAAATGATAGATGAAGGATATGTCCTGGGGCAAAGGTACCACCAAATGCTGCTGACACCTGTGATGCTGATAGAGCAGTGTTCCATATTCTAACTTCGTCCACTTCACCAGTAAAGAAGTTTGTTGCTGGAGTAACTCTAGAGTTGGCACCTACTCTGACTGGTTTTGTTCCTGTTGTTTCGGGAGAATCGCCAGACGTTGCTTTGGTTGCAACTTGTACACCGTCAATGTATAATATGACGTTAGCACCGTTGTTTGTTACCACGGCATAGTGCCATTGACCATCATTAAATGCCGTCGGTGAAGTTACAAATTGATCTGCACCAGAACTCGTCTCAAATCCAGCTTTTAATTGTTCTGCACTATTTATCCATATCCCATAATTTAGATTCTGGCCTGGGCTATCACTGCCCACACCACCTTTGTTCACGACATAGGCATCAGAGCCAAAGTTAGTTGATGTCTTAAACCAGGCGGCTACAGTGAATTGATTCACTCGCAATGATGGTGAGTCTGGCGTGTCATTAAAGTTTGATCCCGTTAATACAAGTCCAGGAGCGTAATTGTAACCTCCACTGCCACCGGCTCCAAATGGCAGATGAACGACATGTCCTGGGGCAAAGGTACCGCCAAATGCTGCTGAAACCTGGGACGCAGATAGAGCCGTGTTCCATATTCTGACTTCGTCCACTTCACCGGTAAAGAAATTATTGGCCGGTGTTACTCTAGAGTTAGCTCCTACTCTGACTGGTTTTGTTCCTGTTGTTTCGGGAGATGCGCCGGACGTTGCTTTGGTTGCAACTTGTACACCGTCAATGTATAATATGACGTTAGCACCGTTGTTTGTTACCACGGCATAGTGCCATTGACCATCATTATATGGTGTTGAAGATGTAACATACTGATCAGCTCCACTGCTTGTTTCAAATCCAGCTTTTATTTGCTCGGCACTATTCATCCATATTCCATAGTTTAGATTCTGTCCTGAGCTATCACTACCAACACCACCCTTATTTACTATGAAAGCATCGGAAGCAAAGTTAGTTGATGTCTTAAACCAGGCTGCTACAGTGAATTGATTCAGTCGTAATGAGGCAGAGTCTGGAATATCACTAAAAGTGGACCCTGTCGCTGCAAAAGATGGAGTATAGTGATATCCTCCTTGTTGAGCAGGATCTTGTACTGTTATGTCTACGGTTGCAATATTGCTGTCAGTGGTACCGTCATTTACTTTAAATGTGAAACTATCAGTTCCCACATAATCTGTGGCTGGAGTGTATGTTCTAGCTGGACCACCTGGCGTTGATGGTGAAACAGTACCGTGCAGTGGTTGAGCCACTATAGAGTAAGTTAGTGGATCATTGTTAGGATCAGTAGCTGTAAGGGTTATTGGTTTCTGTGTGTTCTTTGAAACAATGACATTTTGATTATCGGCGAAAGGGGAAGTAGCAGGTGTTTTTGTTATGCTGAAACTATCTAATATCGCGTTATTGGTGTTTCTATAGAATCTTCCCTCTAGTTTGTTACCATCATTAGTAATCTTGATATCCAGTTGTCCAAAGGAACTCGCCTGTTGGCTGGACACAAATGATGCTTTTCCAGATAATGAGTGAAAGCCTACTCCTCCAGCACCCGCAATAACATACACCTGTCCTGCAGGATCTATGTAATTACTAGCCTGTGTGTTAGTGATAGTTGGATTGGATGGACTATTTGAGTTGTATTTTAATGGAAAAGTTCTTTGATAATTGTGAATATGACCTTGTAAGACAAGATCTACATCATATTGGTCAAATAGTGGGTGATATGCGCTTCTAAATGAAGAAAGTGGATCACAACACGAACCGGGAGATGCATATATTGGCTTGTGGAAATATACAATTATCCACTGAACGCTCGGATTCTGCGAGGCAGCCTGTAAATCATTAGCGGCGAAATTATGTTGAGGAGAACCAGAAGAGAAAGAATTTCTATCTGTATCTAATACGAGAACATGAACATTCTGATAATTATAAGAATAGTATGTTTGTGAGAGTCCGAAATGACTCATATATCCACTAAACCCTTCCGAACTATCATCCTCGTGATTCCCAAAGGAAATCCTAGTGATACTATCTATAGATGCTATCGAGTCAAACCAACAATCTCCGGTTGATTCATAAGAATAATCACCAAGTCCAAATACAAACTCTGGACTCTTTGCTACTATATTGCTGACCGTATTATCCGTATTAGAACTACAACCCCAATCACCTGCTGCCGCAAAATTGAAATCGGAAAGTGCGTAAATTGGATGAATCAAATTTATTAAGCCTGAAAATGAGAAAAAGGAAATTAAAAGTGTGAATGAGACAATAAAAGCGAGAGTTGGACTGTGTAACTTTTGGCGAGTAGAGGGCACCAACTATGGATGCCTTATTAAGTTTATATATCTTTCAAATTTTCTACCATAAGGATAAAAAATATTAGAATTTCTGATTTTCTTGCAACAAATTAAAAAAAGGTGGATCCAAAATCAATATTTTCTTACACTATGATCCTGGTCCGGAGAGTGACAGGCTTGGGTCGTAAACGTAACTTCCTGTCAAAGATTGACTGTCAAATGGAAGATGTAAAACTGCTCCTGAGGCGAAAGTGCCGCCAAATGCAGCCGAAACTTGGGATGTAGATAGTGCAGTATTCCACAGTCTAACTTCGTCTACTTCGCCAGTAAAGAAGTTTGTAGGTGGGGTTACTCTGGA
>DATFEX010000054.1:0-72203 GCA_035250685.1 Nitrososphaeraceae archaeon
ATCAAATGTCCGAAACTTCCCATTGCACAGATTTCTTCATCATTTCCTCCTCCCAATATGGAACCTATTTTTGATGCGGCCTCAAATAACGAGGCAGTTTTATGTTCAATAACTTTAATGTAGTCATCGTCTTTTAAGGAAGGATCTTTGGTCAGTTTTATCTCCATCATTTCACCTTCACTCATCTTTGTTGCTGCCATTGACAATTCTGCTGACACCCTAACGTTGTTAATTTTGGTACATATATTCAATATTATACCAAGAACAAAATCAGCCGTAAGAATACTACTGTTGTATCCATACTTAACATGGAAAGACGGCTTTCCTCTTCGATAATCCTCCTTATCTATTATATCATCATGAATTACAGATTCTGTGTGAAGTAATTCTATCGCACACGATGCGAGGAACATGTCCTCAGTGATATTTGTCGTAGGCTTTTTGTTAGCCAATATTGTCTCTGCGGACAAAACCAGTATTAATGGTCTAATACGCTTCCCACCATCTGACGCATATCTTAAAGGAGTGTAAAACTCAGACCAGGAGTAAAGATCTAATTCTCTTGCAAGATATTCATCAATTCTTGATAAATAAGAACTGAATTGTTCCAAAAGCGGATTTACTTCAATATTTCTTCTATTCAAGAATGGAGTCTAGCCTAGACTAGTGTTCATTCATTGATATTTAATCCTTTTACAAAATTTCCATAAAATCAATCACATCCTTCTATCATTTCAAATAACATAGGTTTTTGGGATTTTTCATAATTCAATTTATTCTTAGATTAATCAATAATGCTCCGGCCGGGATTTGAACCCGGGATCTGCGACTCGAAAGGCCACAATGCTTGACCGGACTGTGCAATCGTATTATTATGTACGATTACTACACCACCGGAGCCACTAGGATGATGTATAAATCACAATATAATACTTTACGGCCAAATTTTTTTGTTCTAAGTTTACATTGTCAATTAGTTGTCAGCATTGAATTAATTTAATATTGAGTAAGATTAGTTTAGGAAATATAATCACAGAAGGTTTTATTATAGGTAAGTGATGATCGTAATTGATGAATAACCTGATTTACAGGATAGATCAAGAAGTAGATAAAAGGAGTCTTTTGAAACATCCATTCTACAAGATGTGGTCAAATGGTGAATTGAGTATTAATCATTTACAAGGCTATTCCTTGGAGTATTTCCAATTGGTGAAAGCGGTTCCTGAATTAGTTAACAACATCATGTTGAAAATGGGCGAGTCCAAGCTACGGAGTTCCGTTGAAGAAAGTCAAAAAGAGGAATCAAGTCATATTGAGCCTTGGACTAGATTTGCCACTTCTTTGGGAATAAAAAAGGAAGAACTATTGAATCATGTTTGTGATAAGAATACGAGTAAAGCTGTATCTTCACTTGTGGAATTATCTAAAAAATCATTGAATGAGGCAGTATGCGCGATGTATGCGTATGAGCTGGACTTACCAAACATAAGTAGGTCAAAGATTGAAGGATTAAACAAGTTTTACAATTTGTCGAGTTCTGACTCAACAAACTACTTTGAAATTCATCAGGAAGCAGATGTCAGGCACGCAGCTATATGGAGGAATATAATTAGAAAAATTCCTGACAATGAATTCGAGTCTTGTGTTGACACAGCCGTAAAATCTCTGGATGCACAAAATTTGCTATTGGATGCAGTATATGAAAAATACGTGAAACCATTCAATTAGCACATTACCTACTTTGATAGTCTGAAATCGGAAATCCCTGAGCATTTTCTAAAGATTTAGTTATTCAAAACCTTTATACATATTTCAATATCGAAAAAGTTTGTCGGGCCCATAGCTCAGCCTGGTTAGAGCGACCGGCTCATAACCGGTCGGCCGGGGGTTCAAATCCCCTTGGGCCCAGTAATTACCAGGGCTCAAATACTTGTATGCATCATAATTTAATCGATGGAGGACAGATCTGATGCCCACTAAACTTACAACTACGGTCAAGAAAATAAATTTAATATCAAATAAGAAGAATTCCTATCTAATAAGCAAATTTCATGAGTTTATGAAATCTAATGATGCATCAGAGCGTCATCAGAATAATAACTTGAAAGCAGTGATCGCTTTTGGAAATTTCTTGGGTGAAAAGGATTTTAGTGAAATTGATACATCAGATGAGGTTATCTCTTTTCTTAATACAAAGATAAAGACTCAGGAAGATGATCCTCAAAAGAAATGGATAACAACTTGGGACGATTATTTACACAGAATAAAACATTTTTTGAGATGGTTACACAATATTGGAACGGCCAACTCTGGTACAGTAGTTCCAATGGAAGAGTGGAACACCCCACCATTTTTAAAAATTAAGGAAAAGAGTACAAAAAGAAACAAAATTGTTTGACTCTGACAATGATTTTAAATTCTCTAATCAATAGCAATAATATGGATATACTCTATGAGATTACGGCAGACCAAATTAACTGGTACACTGAAATGCTTTCTCAATGACTGCTTTGCATGTAAAGTTTTTAATTGATATCTCAATATAGTGTGAATATTTGAGTGATAATGATTTAGATTCTAGTGCTGGAGTGAAAGCAATCAACGTAACTATCATATTCTGGGATATTAGAGGATTTTCGAAATTGGCAAAGAACCTAGAGTCAAATCCAAAACTGCTCTTGGATTTTCTACGTGATTATTTCCGAACAGCCTCTCAAATTATTGTTAACCCCAATGGTTTCCTTGACAAATTCATTGGAGATGGTATAATGGCCATTTTCGGCTTGAATCATAACAAAGATGTTTCTGTCGGGGCGAACAATGCAGCAGGTGCGGCCCCTGAGTTTAATAAAAAGTTTAGGGATTTGAAAGAAAAGTGGGTCGCAAATTTGAAAAAATATGTATTGGATTTTGAGGGGAAAGAGCTGGGTTTAAAATGTGGCATAAATACTGGGATAGCAATCTGTGGAAATATCGGTATGAGCAATAGCTTTACTGCACTCGGAAACACAGTAAACGTTGCAAATAGGTTCTGTGACTATATCGGCGAGGCTGGTCATATTTATATTTCTTCAACGACCAAAACTAATTTGGATTCGACATTCAAACTCACTTATGTTGCGAATAAAAATATACCTAATATTGGCAAGCATGATGTATTTGAAGTAATTAGTGAATTCGATAATAAGCCAGGTGAACAATCTGAGACTGGAAATGGGCAAATTACTAATTGGACATTGCCGAAAAAAATAGCAATTAATGAACCAACTGCAATATACGTTGCTTTTTTTGGCAGCGTCAATCTAGGCTATTTGAGCCTTAGAATTAGAGATAGCTCAGATAAGGATTACTGGTTTGCCGACCCAAGGAGTATCTCGCCAATGCAGGATAAAGGAATATTATCATTTAGGAATCAAGTATATACTAATAATTGGTCTTTCATTCCGGATTCTAAAATCAAACCAGGTGAAGGAGTTGCTGAAATTGATATGTATGAAGTAAAGGATGAAAAAGGTAACGATGGAACGAATATCAGACTTCGTCCACAAATAGCATCGAAACATCAAAAAATTATTTTATACAAAGACATAAATGCAAATGTAAACTAAAATGAAAAACTATAGTTGTTTATATTTTCTTAATATAGAAGATAATACTTTCGTTAAGATAGTGACGAGTGAACATACAGATTTTGATAAAATGAACCCTCTTAGTAGATGGGACCAAGCAGATATGAATCCAAAAACAGACATTTTGTTTGCGTGTACGTAAATGCAATTGAATTGCTTTGAGATAAATCTGTAAGGGCTGAATTGTCTTCATTTAATAACTAATACAGGGCAATCCGAATATGTTACTACTCCGCTTGCGACACTACCTACCAAGAGCTTTTTAAATCCGGTGATTCCTCTACTTCCGATAACAATCAAGTTAACCTTGTTAAATTTTGCATAGTCGACAATTCCTTTCGTGATTGATGCAACACCATTAATAACATCCGTCTTGACATTTACATTTTTCTCGACTGCGTTCTCCTTGACAATATCTACAATTTTTTCACCTACTTCGATCACTTTTATTGTTAATTCTTTAAGTCTTCCTGGTCTCGGTGAAAGTGCGTTCTCAATTTCCTTGTATCGCGGATCGATAATGTACAAGACAATCAATTCTGCCTCAAATCTCTCGGCCAAGTCAATAGCATATTGCGGCAGCTCTCGAGGATGGGTTAGACCCATCTACTGGTACCAGTATTTTTTTTATTGACATTAAGGATTCATCATCGTTAATATTTTATTAATTTTTCTTCTTACTCTGAATCACAATATTTCAAATATATAGATTGTTACTACATGTTTCTATTCGGGATACAAATACGGTCTTATATTTGGAATGACTAGATTAGTGTATATTCAGATCTGTTTCTCGGAGTAATCTGTCTTATGTTAATCCTATTTATACACTCTAATTCAGTTTACTTCTAGGTTTCACTTTTATTACTCTAGTATCGCTTATTTTATTAAATATTCTCTGTCTTTTGCCACTTGGTAAAAATCTTACCCAGAATTACATCTATGGAAAGTAAGAATAATTTTCCAAGGCTTTCTAGTAAAGTATTTTTGAAAGCAATATCATTTAACGTTTATGAACTTTATTTTCAAGGAACTCTTCACAATTCATTTTCCGATTGTTTGCTCACAATAAGTCCAATATTTGAATTAAATACTGCCAGATAAAACATAGTGAGTTCCAAAGCTCCTGTGCTGTTACTTTAGGGGTATACATACGTAATCCTGAAATATGGGTCACGTGTTGCATATACTTTGTAGTTATGAGCTGGAATAATTTCCAAGAAGGGGTTAATCCGAGTAATGAATGACGATGAGAGTGATAAGGTAATATCTATAATGACTACTTCTCCACTAGAAACTGCTAGCCTTTCTGACAGTATTGATACTATTATAAGGACTATGACACTGAAAAATAAGAGTTCGATAGTTATTTTAGATGAACTTGAACATCCCGAAGGAATTATCACCGAAAGAGATATCGTAAGAAGGCTAGTTTTCAAGTCTAAGGATGCGAAACTTACCACTGCCTCAGAAATTATGTCTTCTCCTTTGATCTCGCTAAATGACGACGCCTATATTTACGATGCAGCATTAGTCATGTCCAAGTACTCAATTCGACGCCTTCCTATAATGAAAGACAATGTGTTGTTGGGAATAGTGACAGCAACGGACCTAGCGCGCAGACTGTACGAGGAAAACAGTAATGATCCACGTTTGCACGTAATTTCGCGAGCTAGTTCAGATAGAGATAAGAAGTTTCTAATTTGGAATTTCATGAAAGAACTGTTCGATAAGTATGTCCAAACAACAAGAAATAGTTCTTCAACAATATTTAAGATAAGCGATTTCAAATCAACCAAATTGCCAATCATATTACTCGGCGAAAAGAACGTATTTGATACACTTAGAGAATACGAAAAAGCCCGCGGATATATTAGCATACAAAATGATACCGTCACGCTGACATCAAAGGGCCTGCTTAAGGCCAGAGAAACCCGGAAGGATTGGGATTGAAGTTAATCTTTAAGGGAAGAAGGGATGAAGACTTAAGTATGTAATTTATTTTAAAACCTGTATGTATACAATTTCGTGTAGAGATGTTGGAAGGGATTGTGACTGTGTTGTTCAAGGCGAAACAGAAGAAGAGATTATGAAGAACGCAGCAGAACATGCCGTCAAAGACCATGGTTACAAAGAAGAAGAAATAATGAGTCCTGAAATGAAGGAGAAAATTAGATCATATATGCACAAATCCTAGTTATCATGATTATTAGGATGAATAAATTTCGAAAAAGTTAATTCTACCTTGTATGTTTTGCCAGATCAACTGCAAAAGGGTTAGCATATAAGGACTATTTGGAACATCCAAGTGAAACTTATTTTCTCAAAGTAGATTTGTATTGCATTTGAAATGATGAATAGACAAAATTGACACTATCGTCAATTATCTGTTCATATTATAATAGATTTTTTTGCCTTTGCTATCATAGAACGTGTATTGAAATTCTTTTGCAAATTCACCAAAATTCAATTCTATGAATCCATAGTCTTCGTCATTACACCATGCATTTATGTCCGTTGAACATTCACGATGAGACGCCCCACCTGCACCGCTTATAAACACGTTAGAATCCATGGGACCCATAGCATAAGCCATAATATGGATGTGTCCAGATACAAAGGATATCGGTATCCCAACAGGGACAATTTCCAGCAGCTCCCTGCAGAAATCTAATACGTCGTCCGAGTCAGCTTTAATTGCGGATGGTTCATGCGTCACTATCAATATATTCGAAACGTCATGGGCTAACTCTTCATTGTTAAGTATTTTTCTTGCTTCTTCAAGTTGTTCTATTAGGTTGCCATATATTAAATCCTAAAAAGAGAACATCATGTTCTTTCAGAAACCAATTATCGCCGCACAATTCTCTTGCTTCTGCCTCGAGTCGTTTACTACCATCGACTGAGGAATCATGGTTTCCTAAAACACATTTAAGATTGTGGGAAAATTCAGTTCCATAGGTACTCTTAAACCATGATAAACCCTTGTCATGAGTCATATCTCCCAATCCTATAAAACGACTAGGTTGCCTCTCTTTGATCGTCTTAAAAACTGAGTCACTATTATCATTACCAGAAAAATCTCCGGCCATGATAACTGTGTATCCATATATACTGTGTAGCGAGACCAGACTTACTAAGAAAAGAGATGAAAGGACAAACAATCCCAGTGCAATAAATTTAGTGCTTTGTATTGCTATCATCCCCATATCCATAACGGACCTTGAATCCCTGCTTCTCTTAAAAAGTTATAATATGAAGTAAGATATTGCATCTTATTGGACAGTGAAAAAGAAAATTGCAACATATGTAAACACTCAAGGCAAGATCACATTTTTGATGACAAGCAAGATTACGGATATTGTTTACGGTGCACCTGCAATCGGTATGAAGAAAAATGAATATTTGCTTCGTTTTTTAACATTCGATTGTTAGGTTCACACAAATTATTGTTCTAAAGTCAAACCAATGGACAAACAAACAACTTATCTTATTATCATAACAGCGCAGGAGGAATGATGTAGAACCTTGCTTGATACACTGCCTAGAACTAGTTCCTTAAATTTTCCAATTCCCCGACTTCCCATAACTATTGCGTCATATTTGCCTTTTTCACAGAATTCGAGTATTGATGAGCTGGCATTTCCTTGAAGGAGTTTCGTATTTATAGATAATCCTTTTCTTGTAGCTATTTCAGAACACCTAGACAAAATGAGCTGGCTTTCTTTCTTGAAATCATCAACAAGTTTTCTTAGCAATTTTTCAGACTCGATATGCAATACGGGAATGTCTTCCATAACATGAATTGCGGTCACCTCCGAACCTATCTTTTCCGAGAGTATTAATGCCCCATCCAATGCTCGCATTGAATTATCGGAACCATCAACAGGTACCAGAATTTTTGAGAACAACGAGTATTTTTAATTAATAGATACATATTATATACTTTATACCGACATTGTCATTAAAATTCTAAATACCTGTCGCCGTATAGTAAATAGCTCTTCAATTGTCTGGAAAAGAACAGGATAATTCGGATTCAGAGTCAAATATCCCATCTAGTAAATTGAGTCTCAAATTTTCACAAATTATGAGAGCTTTGGGTCCGGGTCTAATTACTGGAGCGGCTGATGATGATCCTTCGGGTATAGCGACTTACTCCCAGGCCGGTGCAAAATTTGGTCTTGGTATGTTATGGACGACCGTTTTTTTGTTACCCACTATGATTGTAATACAGGAGATGTGTGCACGTATTGGTCTGCTTAGTGGTAATGGACTTGCTGCTTTGATAAAGAAGAAATATTCAGCAAAAGCAGTTTATCCTATATCGAGCCTTCTTGTAATTGCAAATACGATTAATATTGGCGCTGATCTTGGAGCAATGTCGGCATCGGTTAATATTATATTCCCTGAGGTGCCATTTTTGGTAACAACAATATTATTTTCTGTGTTCATAATAGTAGCGGAGATTTTCATTCCATATGACAAATATGTCAGGGTTCTAAAGTATCTAGTACTCTCCCTTTTTGCTTACGTCTTAACCGCAATAATAGTGGGCGGTAATATAGAGAAAATATTATTTACGATAATACCCTCGATAACTTTTAGCTCCGAGTACGCCATTATGTTTGTGGCAGTGATTGGCACGACAATCTCGCCTTATCTTCTATTTTGGCAAACATCTGAAGAAGCAGAAGAAGACGTTGCAAAACATAAGATAAAAGAAATTGGAGAAGGTAAACCGAAGGTATCTCCACGGGAAATAATGCTAATGAAAGAAGACATCGGTATAGGGATGTTTTTTTCCCAGTTTATTATGTGGAGTATAATAATAACAAGTGCAGGAAGTCTTTATTTTGGTGGAATGACTGATATTCAAACAGCGGATCAAGCGGCAAGCTCCCTAGAACCGTTGGTCAAGAGTTTTCCCAATTCCGGACAAATTGCAAAGTTGATATTTGCTTTTGGTATCATTGGTACGGGATTACTTGCAATACCCGTTCTATCTGCATCCTCTGCTTTTGCTTTATCTGATACCTTTGGTTGGAAAGAAGGACTGGAGAAAAAATTTAGCCAAGCAAAAGCATTTTACTCCGTGATAGCAGTCTCAACTTTAATTGGAGTTTGGATCACCTTTTCACAAATTAATCCAATACAGGTCCTGATATTGGCGGCGGTAATCAATGCGGTTGTTACTATTCCTATTCTTTTTATTGTAATGAGACTTGCCAATGATAAAAAAATACTTAAAGATAAAATCAACACCCGCTTTTCAAATATAACTGGATGGTTTACTTTTTCGCTCATGACCATTTCAGTTATCGTTATGTTTGTTTCATATTTTATTTGGTCATAGGGTTTCAGTTATAATACTAAATTATTTAATAACAAGTACAGGACAATCTGCATATGTTACTACTCCGCTGGCTACACTGCCCAAGAGCATTTTCTTAATTCCTGAGAGACCCCTACTTCCAACAACTATCATGTTTATCTCGTTTTTATGAGCATATTCTATTATTTCCTTTACTACAGATGAGATACCGACAACTACATCAGTTTTTATTTTGATATTACTTTGTTTAGCCATTTGCCTTACAACATCCACATTCTTCTCACCCCTTTGCATAGATATCATTAGGATTTCTTTGAATGCCTTGGACATCTTCGGAGTTAAAGCATCTTCTGGGTAGTTGTACCTCGTATCCGGAGAGATAACATATAGAGCATTTAATTCTGCATCAAGTTTTTTTGCTATGTCTATAGCTTGAGCGCTGGCATGAATTGAAGCTTTAGAACCATCTACTGCCACAAGTATCTTGCTAAATGTCAATAATGTCGTTTGAGATTATTCTTATATAGGTATTTTGTAATTTAACGAAAGATTTACTTAAACAATTATTCAATTTGGACATATTCTAGCTTGAATTTACGTGCAAAAGAAATTAAGGTTCTTCCTACTACTAAAACTGGAGAGATATGTACAACGACATCAAAATAGCTAAAATAATGGTTGCTGTGGATGGATCAGAAAATTCAAAGCGAGCAGGAGATTATGCCATTAAAATGGGTCTAGAGCTTCACGCTGAAGTCGCGGCACTACATGTTGTACCTGTTGGTAAACCATTTCCGGAAGAGAATCTAGAAAAGGGAACTAAACATGATTATGCCTACCTTGACAAGATAGGAGAAGAATCCATTTCCGCCGGAGTTGACCTTGAAATAGAAATACTCAGGGCGGAATCCCCTGTTGTAAATGAAATAGTTGAATATGCGAACAAGAAAAATATAGATCTTATTGTCATCGGTATAAGAAGCGTTTCAGAATTCCGTTTCATGCTTGGCAGCACTGCGACAGGAGTTGTAGAGACCGCTCGGTGTCCTGTATTAGTTGTTAAATAATATTAACTCTGGGAGAGCACTTCATAAATTACTATTCAAGGGGAACGTGATAGTAAACACTAAAAGCTTTTTAGAAAAAACACAAGCTCCTTTTATTTTTAAACTTTAATTATGAATATTCCATGAAGGAGTAAGTAAGTTGACTGCCTGCGGTCTACAAAGACGGTTATGACAGCAAATCAACGTTAACAGAACCTATATTCAATAATCAAATGTAGGTTTTGTGGCAAGGAAATCGTAAAAAATTATTACTATGTGTATTTATGATCTGTTCATCCATAATAGCTAAATCAAAATAAGTTTTCTCTGGGCAGGTAAACCTTTTCTAGCGATCGCCACTTAATAGTGAGATTTTAGCTGAGTAATTGTTATTACTTCATATATTACAGCGATTAAATAGTAATTGTGGTAACGAAGATTGCAATAAATGGCTTTGGGAGAATAGGGAGATGTTTCTTGAGAGCCGCAATGGCAGACAAGGAATTTGGTAATATTGTGAAAATAACTGCTATAAACGATTTAAGCGATGCAAAGACACTTGCCCATCTGTTCAAATATGACTCAACGTTTGGCAAGTACGAAGGCATTGTTGAGGTCAAAGATGGTGAAATTATCGTGGATGGACACCGATTGAAAGTTATTGCTGAAAAAGATCCTTTGAAACTACCATGGAAAGAATTGAAAATAGATATCGTTATCGAATCTACGGGTAAATTTAATGATGCGTCTGAAGCAGCAAAGCATTTGACTGCGGGTGCCAAAAAGGTAATAATTTCAGCTCCAGCAAAGGATCCAGATGCAACCGTCTTGATCGGAATCAATGACTCATTATATGATAACACAAAACATAACATCATTTCCATGGCTTCTTGTACTACAAATTGCCTTGCTCCAGTTCTGAAGACAATTAATGATAAGTTTGGAATAAAAAGCGGATACATGACAACATGCCACGCATATACTAACGATCAGCGAATTCTTGATCTGCCCCACAAAGATCTAAGAAGAGCTCGTGCCGCAATGATGTCCATTATACCAACCAGCACTGGTGCTGCTAAGGCAATAGGAACAGTAATACCCGCTTTGAATGGAAAAATGGATGGAATGGCCCTGCGCGTTCCGGTTAGTAACGGCTCTATTGTTGACGTAGTATTAACATTACAAAAAGAAGTAACAAAAGAACAAGTAAATCAGGCCCTAAAAGATTCGTCAGATAGTGAACTAAAAGGGATCATGGCATATACTGAAGAACCGCTTGTATCATCGGATATTATCGGAGAATCGCATTCGTCCATAGTTGATGGTTTGAGCACTATGGTGCTTGGCTCAAAAGGAAATCTTGTTAAGATTTTATCATGGTACGATAATGAATGGAGTTTTGCCTGCAGACTTATCGATTTAGTAAAGTTTGTAATTAGAAAAATGTAAATTTTTAGGATTTATTTAACTTCGTTAGCTAAATCCATCTTACCCTCATTGAAAAGTCTTTCATCCATCTGCCTCGGAGAGGCGGCGATAAGTGGACGAAACTCCATCTTGGACAGAATATCCCTGTCAATATCAACACCAGGTGAAACCTCTTCAAGTGTCAGTCCTTTTTGAGTTAATTTGAACACAGCCCTTTCTGTTACATATAGAATTTCTTTTTCGTATTTCAGAGCTTCATTCGCACTGAAAATAATCTTGTATACGTTATCCATGAATTTCGGATAACCATCACGAACAATAGACAATCTGTTATTTACTATTTCAATTACTTTTGGTCCTGCGGTAAATGCTCCTGCGAAATAGGTTTTGGGAGCTCCACCAGCGATCACTGGAAATCCGCCTGGACCAAAGATTTTATCAGATAATATAGAAGGATTAACGTTTCCATATTTATCAACTTGAAGAAAACCTAGGGATGCCACATCAATTATCCCACCTTCGAAATTAGAGAACATGTCGGGAATGGTTGAAAGTGCAAAAGGGCTAATTGCCTGCCCAAAATCCGCTCCAGATAATGCAATACCGCCCCAAGGACCAGATTCAATTACAGTTATAATGAAATCCGTTAGATTCTCCTCTGCTGCAACCGATGATACTAAGGCCGGGATACCAATTCCCAAGTTTACAAGCACAGGAGAACCTTTAATTTTGAAGAGCTTTATTAGTTCGATAAGAATTCTTCTGGCTATGGCCCTTTCATATTTAGCAATTGGTTTGGTGTTGATTTCGGCTACTAATTTTTCGGTTATAGGTGGTATAGTTCGGTAAGAGATGCGAGGATCATATTCTATGGATGCAGATTGCCAGTGATACTGTTGGGGGGAAATGATAACGTAATCCACAAGAGGACCGGGGACATCAACATCTCGGGGATTAATAGTGAACGTCTTGGCTAGCCCTCTAGTTTGGGCAACAACAATACCTTGGTTTGGTCTGGCCTTTGTAGCTTGAGCAATAGCAAGTACGGTCCCCCTGATACCTTCATCCTCCATGGACAAGTTACCACTTTCATCTGCTGTTGTTGCTCTAATTAATGCATAATCAGGTTTGGGAGCTTGATAGAGCAAGTATTCCTGATTCTCGATGTTTAATATGTTAATTTTGCAGGACATCCTGCTGCTTGCCATTTCATTTAAGGCTCCACATTCTTTTCTCGGATCTAAGAATGTACCGATGCCTATTTTTGTTATCAACCCTGGTCGTCCTGATGCAACTTCTCTGAACCAGTAAGCTGTTATCCCAATCGGCCAACCATAGAATTCTATCCTATCGTCAGTAACAAGCTTTTGGAGCCACGGTGAAAATCCCAGAAAGGGCATTAACATGCCTCGTAAAAATTTCTGATTTTCGTCTTTGTATATTTTTTCTGCTATCGTGTCCAGGGCCCTGTTAGGTGCTGCAGGGAGTGCGTCTGATACTATGAAAATATTCTTTGGATGACCAAAAACATTGTAATTTTTATATAATTCAAGTATCAGAAATTCTGGGGTAGTGGACAAGTTAAAACCGGAAATTGCAACAACACTATTGTCCTTAATTTGTGAAAAAAGCGAGATAGATTTAGTAACCTTACTTATCATGGATGGATCAGATTCGATAGTGTACGAACAAATATTTTAAGATCTGGGAATATAATGGCAAATCTGGGTAATTGGATAGTACGGCGGAAATTCATTGTACCGTAAATAGTAATACCATATTCATATTATTTTAAAAACAAGAATTACTCGCTGCTCAATTCCAAGCTAAATCAATCAAAATAAATATCACAATTCGGAAGATAACATCAAATGACTTCGGAAACGACATCTGTTTCAAGTCTAATGAAAAGGAAAGTGCAAACTGATTTCGAAGATCAAAATATTATGAGTGCGTGCAATCTAATGCAAGCGAATAATATTGGATGCGTAATAATTGTAACTCGAAATGCTAACGAAGTTCCTGTGGGAATAATTACTGAACGGGATATTGTAAGAATTTTAGGTAAACTAAATCCCGAACTACTACAGGCTCCGCTTAGAACACTCATGAGCAAGCCTGTAATTACAATAGAGGAATCTGCTTCGATAAAAGACGCCTGCAAACTCATGAACGTGAAGAAAATTCGTAGACTAGTCGGAGTAGACAAACAAAACAAGATGACTGGAATTTTGACCCAGAAGGATATTTTCGGTGCAATTTATAAAAATCCTGGTTTATTTTCAGAATTCTATGGCGATAACATCCCTTCTAATTTCAAAGCCATCTTTGAAAAATTCAATCAATATAGATTAGAGAATTTGATGCCAGAGTTCAAAGAGTACTAGACCTAGAATTCAATTGTTACGTGTAAACCCATTCGGTATATCCATCTTATTCATTAGTTTGGATTTTGGCTCTGATCAATTTTTTCTTTTTGTTAAAATTATGCACAAAATTGCGATGCAGGTTAAAGGTACGATTGTAGAAAGGAGCACATGAGTATTAAGGTGAATGATAGTAACAATTGCCATCACCAAACCAAGTACAGGCAATACGGGCAACTTTTTAACACTAAGTGGAGACATAAAGGGTCTTTTTAGTCCGGGGCGTCTCAACCGAAGCATAATTACAGACAAATTGACAAATGCAAATACTACCAATATACTAAATACAGAAACACTCGCAATTTCGGAGAGTTTACCAGAATATAGAATAATGGTAACTAAAGTAAAAGCAGTAGTAAATATTATTGCTAACCATGGAGTCTTTCTAGAGCGATGTACTTCAGCAAGTATACCAGGAATGGCGTCGTCATATTTTGCGATTCCAAAAATTATTCTAGATCCGGAGATAAGCATCATGAGAACTGTATTGGTGGTGGCAAACAGGGCAAGAATAGCTAGGACTATTGTTCCGTTACTGCCCAATGCTTTTGACGCTGCTAGTGCAAGAGGAGCATTTGAATTGGACAATTCCTTCCAGTCTACTAACCCAACAACAGAAACCGCTACTAAGATATAGATTGTTGTGGTTATGAGGACAGAAAAAAGCAACGCTTTCGGAATTGTCTTAGTTGGATTTTTGGTTTCTTCAGAAATATTGGAAATATTTTCAAATCCGTAATATGCAAAAAATACGAGCACAATGGAAGTGAGAATTGTAGAGAAAATGGCAGTTTGAGAAGAGTATGCTTTGCTTGGCATTTCAAAATAATTGGTCTCAGTAACTGATCCCATGGAAAATGCCACTGCTATGATTATTAGGAGTCCAGAAACTTCGATTAATGTAAATATGGTGTTTACCCAGATCGATTCTCTAATTCCAAAGTAATTCAAAAATGATAGCACTAATACTAGACCTATCGCATAGAAAATAACCGGAAATTCTGGTATGAGAATTGCCATGTAACCTGAAAATCCAATTGCTAC
Source organism: Nitrososphaeraceae archaeon (assembly GCA_035250685.1). Taxonomy (GTDB): domain Archaea; phylum Thermoproteota; class Nitrososphaeria; order Nitrososphaerales; family Nitrososphaeraceae; genus TA-21. The sequence continues at coordinate 14,909 of DATFEX010000054.1, forward strand.
CGTTGCTGCGGAAGTTATCGCTACAAAAATTGTTAGACCCCCAATGAACAAGGCCAAAAAAATTGTTGCCAAATCCTTCTTTCACGTAGACATACTCCGCAGCACTCTTGGGGAAGATAGACGATAATTCGGCATAGCTTAATCCGGTCAGGGATGCTATTACTGCGGCCAACAGGAACGAAATCCAAATTGCATTACCTGCAATTGCTGCTACGTCTCCAATCAACACGTAAATTCCTGCGCCTAAAATTAGTCCTGTACCATACAATATCGCCTGAAGTAGTGTAACACTTCGTCTTAGGTCATGACCTGAATCAATGTGACGCTATAAGGGACATTACACTAGTTATTATCTAAACTATTGGAACATATCATGTGTGAAATAAGGCAGATATTTTCTCGTATTACACCAACTGTTTAAAAGAAGTTCAAGAATCTAATGTTATGAAATATTCTGTAGAAAACTTTGTGTATGGCGCAATAGATGGTGCTGTGACCACTTTTGCGATAGTGACTGGAGTCTTAGGAGCATCACTTTCACCATCAATCATAATAATATTGGGATTTGCAAATCTACTAGCTGACGGGTTTTCTATGGCTATTGGAAATTACCTGGCGGTAAAAACACAGAATGAATTTATTCAGAAAGAAAGAAAAAGAGAAGAATGGGAAATTGACAATCGGATTGAAGAAGAAAAACAAGAAATTCGGGAGATATATAGTAAAAAAGGTTTCAAAAATGAACTTTTAGATGAAATTGTAAGAATAATTACTTCGAGAAAGAAAGTATGGATAGACACAATGATGAGAGAAGAGCTAGGATTAATTGAAGGAAAACATAGTCCAATAGCAAGTGCTGTAAATACTTTTGTAGGCTTCAATGCAATAGGTGTAATCCCATTGATCCCTTTCATATTCGCATACTTTTGGGGTTCAAGTATAACAATTAGTAACGCTTTTTTTTATTCTGTTTTGGCCACCGCAAGTTCATTTTTCTTAATAGGGAGTATTAGAGGTAAGGTTGTACGCAAACCAGTGATGATTTCTGGATTCAATACTCTCTTAATAGGTGGGGTAGCTGCCGTGGTATCCTATTGTATTGGATACGCCTTAAGTATAATTATTGGCTAACAGCACATCAAAGACTATCTTCGCGGTCAGGCCGCCACTCTTAATCTGGAGAACATTTGCTAAGTATTATTGGAAATAATTATAACGGATTGTTAATTAAGATAATTCGTATGAAGCGCAAACAGATGTCCTCGATACTTGTCGCCATTGATGGATCTAAATATGCAGATAAGGCCTTTGAAAATGCATGCGAATTATCAATAATGAAAAATATCCCACTAATAATTATAAATGTAGTTGAGGAGTATGCCACTATAGGAAACTCGATATTGAGGGAATTGAAAAAGTCGAGTACTAATATTCTCCATGAATATAAAGGCAGAGCTGAATCCTTAGGCATTCAAAAGTCAAGGACAATTAGTCGTGTAGGGAATGCGGCTGAAGAGATATTGAAAATTGCCAACCGGAAAAATATTGATACACTAGTCATAGGAACTAGAGGAAAGTATGGGACCTCAGAGGATATGCTAGGTGGGACGTCATACAAGCTTATTCATTATTGTAAATGTACAGTAACGGTTGTAAAATAGTCCTCAAATTTTTTAAATTCCTACATCCTTATTTAAATCAATTCTGCCAAACTTAATCGCTTCTTTGATTATTGTGAATTCAACTTGTTCGGCCATCTTGGCCAACTTCCCTACATCCTCACGATAGTCGTCAAAAGAAGTATGTTCCTTAGTACCGAGAAATATTTCTTTAATCTGGTAACCCGCCATAGCAGCTTCAATCAAAAACCAGACGTCAATTCCCCATCCATCGGGTGGATTTTGATCCAACAGTCTTTTCCAGACATCAATCCTTGCGCATACCTCGCCACTTAATGGTTGTTCAATATTGGATAGCTCTGGAAAGAAGACTCTTAGCATTGGTTTTGCTATAAGTTTTGTTACTGGGGCATCTCGGGCGTGCCTTTGATAATAACCTCTTACCATGTCACAATTGATAGATCCTTCTACAAGATTGTCTATCCATTCTGGAGTTAGATTCTTTATGTCTGCATCTAAGAAAAGGACGATATTCGCATCACGGGTTATCGCTTCACTGATTCCTTTTTTCATTGCAATTCCTTTTGCGGGAAACATTCTGGTATCTTGTTCAGTTACTCTTGCTCCGGCGCTCTGGGCATTGCTGACCGTCTTATCTGAGGAGTATGCGTCTACCACTATTACTTCCGGATCGCAATGGCTTTTTTTTGCAGTTATAACAACATGTTCTATGGTATCTTCTTCGTTTTTAGCTGGAAATATAACAACCGTTTTAGTCCTTTTTTCCATTACAGATGATATTCTTGATTGATATTTAAAATTCTCGCAAGTCCACGAAGTCTGGTTTATTTTCACAGATAAGCATATTTAAAAGTCGCGCTTTGTATAAAATTTCATGTCTGTATGTGTGAGAGATTTAATGAGGAAAAATGTGATAACCATAAGGGAATCAGATTCTATTCAAGACACAGCAAGACTAATGAGCGATAAAAAAATAAGTGCGTTACTAATTACGGATATTAATGATAATCCAGTGGGCTTAGTAACTGAACGTGATTTAGCAAGAAAAGTTTGTGTTAATGATATTCAACCAAGTCGGGTTACAAACAAGGAAGTTATGTCATCACCTTTGATTAGCATAGATTCCAAATCATCGCCGACAACAGCTATTGACTTGATGCTAAAAAACAATGTTCGACATCTACTTGTTGTTGATGATGATTTGTCAAACAGTAGGAAACAGCTCGGAATTATAACTCCTCTTGATCTGATGAGATATGAAGACTATCCACGTGAAAAGGAGCATGCTGATGTTATTGAAATGATTTTGGAATATTATGTTTAACTGGAAATAGTGATATCTCCAGTCAAATACTTTGAATTAGTAAATGGCACTTACTGATCCAATAAGGGTAACAATTGATTCACTTCATCATTTGCCCTCCTTGCATCATTCCATGTCCCATCATCATTCCATGTCCCATCATCATTCCATTATTCATCATTCCATGTCCCATCATCATTCCATGATGAATCATCATCAATTCCATTTCTGAAAGTTCTCGTGATAACAAGATGGTGCCATTTGCTGGATCAATTATTATTTTATGTAGTTTGCCATTGGCATCAAGAACACAAACACTGTAAACAAGGTATCCATTTTCTTCACCAATATTTGCCACAACTGCATGAGAGTCGTCACTAACATGTTTCTCGGCACTACTTGCGGCTTCACTTAAAGAAACGTTCACTTGCGACGCTATCGCATTTGTAATAGTCGACATGAGATTAATGGATCCGGAAACATTTTCTCCCTTGAGAAAGGGCATCATATCAGGGTTAATCATTTCAGTGGTATTCCTATCGGTCATATTCGGATTGGTCATCATTTGCGCTGATGTTAATTGCAAACCGGAATAGTAGAATCCTCCTGATGACCCTAGTATTAATAGAGCAAGGGATAGACATAACGTAATTCCAATTCTTTCCATGTCATAACATTATCCTAATAATATTTATGTTAATCACTCCTTTTGTTGATTGGTTTGCTTTTATTATATCCACCATTATTGTAAATTAATGTTCTTTTTATAACAAAAATAAGTCTAGAAACTGGAGTTAATCAATTTTACTACAAATTAATATATTTGTTGTATGGATAAAGACAGGTGAGCTTTCAGAATATCGCCATATGGAAATTGGCGATAATTTTCGTTGTAACGGGGGCAGTTATCATACTTGCGTTGTTAGGCTCCTCTACTAAAAACTTGTTTAGCGGCCCCATAACAGAGCAGGTGCCTGTTATGTTAAAGAAAGATACTGATTGTATTGTAGAACCCTCAGACGGGATACCAAGGATAATTACAAACTGCCAGTTCTCTGTCGGAGATAATTTGTCGGTGGCGTATAAACCTAAGCAGCCCACGCTTGAAAAATATGATCTCATAAACACATCGGGATCCCAATGAAGTATCGATATTATTATTTTATCAAAGTTTCTTTTCTATAAATTATTTTCAAGCAAATAGGTCGATTTAGAAGTAACAGTTTGCCATCTTCAAAATTAAATAAAGGCGTGACGAGAAGTTCTAATTGATATAACATTTTTTTGAGAAACTATCCGTGATTTGTTCTTCCACTAACTCTCATTGTCTACCTTTTTGACATTTTCTTCAACATTATGACGAGTGTTGCGATTGCGGTTGCAGGGAGTAATATCGCTAGTATTTTACTTATCAGGACGCCCAAGTCATCATTACTCCTTCCTGGGGATGACGGGAATGGATCCAAGATACTCGGAGGTGATTGATGAGGAACAAAAACATTGAATGATGCGGGAATCTTCAAATCGTTGTCCTTATCGAGTCGCAGTAAAACTTGGTGAGTTCCATCATCGGGAAATATATACTTCACCGAAAAATGACCGGCAGGGATACTTATATTTTCAAATTTAAATAATCTCTGACCGTTTGTGACGACAACCCTTGCTGTGAGATTCTCTACGTGTTCTCCAGTCGATAAAGTTTGAATATTGAATTTTAGTTCTGTGAACGTATCGATAATGGGCATTTGTGGCACATAGGCGAATTGAATTAGTAAATCATCTTCTTTATTTTGCCACTCTTGCACGTTTTGAACAACAAAATCAGCCTGTGAAAAATGAAGCAAGATTCCCGGAAAGCTAATGGTGTAAAATGATACAAGAGAGAAAAGTAACGTTATAACAGGTAGCGACGTAGGTTGCATTGAGGGCCTGCACATTTGTTTGAATTTTGTTGTAGACAACTATATAATAACTTCATGTGATATTTAGTTTCATTACTTGGTATACTCCCAAACCTGCAGACAAGGACCTATTGTTTACAAAGAGTTATTTGAAACCAAAGTATTGAATGGACAAAACTGTCAATTAATTTAATTATCATGTATTCACTTCTTAATTACATGAGTGAACGACTGCCGATAGATATGAATACACTTACGGAACTTATGAGAAGGCCGGTTATTATACGGATCGTAAGTATTCTGGATATCACAGACATGTCGATTCTAGAGCTTCTTGAATACGGATTAACACTAAAGGACATTAATTATTCTATGGCTAACGGGATTATACGATATGACAAAATATCCAGACCATTGAATAATGAAGACTATGAGGCGTTGGGAATCCATATGACTGGAGATTCCTATTATAATCACTTGAATAGTAAGGTAAAATTGACTGAAGTAGGTCTCTACATTTTAGAATCTATTAAAAGCAATCCAAATGGAAGCAAATTCTCGTCTGTATCCTCTGTTGGTCCAGATCCTCATCACGTTTCTGATTTAGGATCTCTCTAAGAAACTCAAGTTTTTTCTTATCAAAAATAAAAACTTGATATCATATCGCTAATGTTTTACTATTTAGTAACAATGTAAATTAAAGTTGGAAATTATATTTTTTAAATGATATTCCATTGATGCCATGGAATTAAGATAATTTTTGAATACGAACATTATAGTACAAGATAATAAAAAAAGGATTAAGTCTAACTGAGACTAATTTTATTTTAAATTCCTATTCGTTCTCTTCTGAAGCAACACCGATTGCTTCCTCTGCTAATTCAAGTTGGTTCAATGCTTCCTCTGTGGTTCCGTTTTGAAGTGCCGCTTTTGCATTCTTTATATGTTCGGATACAAAATTCGTGGGACATCCTGTGGCAAAGCTTTGTTGTTGGATTGCAATTATTGATACTGCTACAGAGACTGCAATTATGCCGAAGGTTAGAATATATTTCATATTTATCATTCTTTTACATTTTAATCAATAGTATACTAATACTATAGTAACATAGTTATCATAAGCGCTCACATGTCCTCACCGTCCACCAATACTATTCATAACTAACATTATAGTAACAAAGGTCAAGAAAACTACAATAAGAAGAAAAATCCGTCTATATGCATTGAGTCCTTTTTTCTTCTTTGAATGATGATCAGAATTCTCTTTTGATTTATTTTTGGATAATTTTTTGAAATAAAGTTGACTTGGTTTTGAGTTTTTTGGAATTGAGTATCGGTGTCTTCTTTACGATAGACCCGTCTAAACGATTTCTTCTTATTTCATATAAAATGACCGGTGTTCCTTCTTTAGATATTTTATTAAACGTGGAAAGGGCAGGATTATATCCTTTAAATTCCTGATTGGAATAATTAGATTCAACAGCCCAGCTTGTTACTATATGCTCTGAATTATTATCACTTTTCAAATACTGCCATATAGTTATCGTTTTAATTAATATAAAATTCTTGGCCTCTTTTTTTTGTTTTTTGATATTAATTCTTATTTATAGGATTAAGATAGTTCAGTTTTGTGTAATGAAAATATGATTAATTTTTGCGCCTATATACGTTATCCAAGGGCCAGTCATGATGAAAATGTGTTAATAAATGACGGGAGGTAAACCAGTCAATGCCCTGACTTATTTTGGCGTTCTCTTGTCGGCATTTTCTTTAGATTTCAAAGCATAATTTTCGATATCATTATTTTCTAAAAATTTAATTCTCTTTGTTTTCGTATCAATTTGGGCCATCCTTAGGTTACTAGTTCCTGTTTTCTCTTCACTCATTAAATTTATTGAATCCAGCGCTAGAATGCTTGCTTCATCCATGCTTAAATTACCGTCATATTTTTTTTCTAGGAATTCATTTACTTTATCGCTGTTGTTACCAATGGCTACTGCATCATATGCAATATAAGTTCCGCTGGGATCAGTTTGAAAAAGCCATGCACCGGTCTTGTCAACTCCTGCTAGAATCAATGCAACAGCATAAGGTCTTGCTCCAGCAAACTGGGTAAATTGCTGTGCCATGTCTGCGAGATTCTTTGCAACTCCTTCAACGTCTACTGGTTCATCATAAATTAGTCTATTGCTTTGAGCGAAAAATCTTGCATGATCAACTTGAACTCTAGCATCAGGAATATATCCTGCTGCCGCAACTCCTATGTGATCGTCAATTTGAAAAATTTTTCGATTAGAATCAGAAACCTGAAGTTTTCTGGCTTTTTCCTCTGCAGCCAATATGACACTATCTTTACTTTTAATTCCGACGGCCAAGCTTCCCCTTCTTACCGTTTCAATTGCATACTCTACTTGGTACAATCTACCATCAGGAGAGAATAAGGTTGTTGCCCTATCATAACCGGCAGCTGCAGGTAACATATTGTGTTTAAATTTGTCGGTTTTCTTTATTTAAGTGTAACTCGATCTATTCTAGAAATTGATACATAAAATTCACAACAACTCAAGATAAGATCCTTTATTATGGCACTTACAGGCGATTACTCTAGGCAAAGATGTCTATGTCTGTGTAAATCTTCTGTCTAAATTTTCGACAGTGCTTGGGATTACTAGCTTGGAAATCATTTAGTTGGAGTTTTTACATTTTAAGTTCTTATGTAGAGTATCTTTCTGACCTTAAAATAGATATATGTAAGAATGATACTAACTCAAAGACTATCTAGTTTGATTCGAATGACATGAGTTTGAAAATATAGCCTTGTTTGTTTATTTTTCTAAATTATTTCTTCCTGCGGATTTGCGATTGTATTATTTTTGGGTTGATTGTCAAAAATCGTGACATTAGCAGAACTTGAGTTAGTTGTTTTGCATGGTTCATCATTCACACAAATTGTGGTTGTACAATTTTGGTTATGACATGTAGTGGTAACATTGCGTTGGATGGCATGGCTAGGAAAATTTGAAAATTGTGTCATAATGAAGACAAACAAGGCACTTAAAATTAACAATAAGACAATACTTGTTGTTCTGATTACCAATTTAACTTCATAAATTCGCACAAACGTTATAAACAATTTACTTTTCTATATTCGTAAAAGAATAAAGGCATACGGATTTTATTGAAGTATAACGGCTGTATACAAAAATGAGGTCCAGAATAAAGAATTACCTACCTGTAGATTCAGAATCCATCCTAACTTCAGGGCCCCGTCCAAAATGCCGTCTATGTGATGCATGGCTTTCAAAAGGACTCTGTCAAAATCCTGAATGTCATAATTTCAGAAAAGGTTGGTAATTATACTCTTTTGGCCTGTGTATTCTTTATGCAAACTCCATTTTTTAATAGTACGTATCCACTTTTGATTTATAATATTATTCCAATTAGGTCAATTTATCGGTGTACACCAAAAAAAGGTTGAATCAGGAAAAATTAATGGATCCCCAAGGCTTGGACTAGGATTAGAAAAGTGAAATAGAAAATATTTATTTGATTATGAGTATATTGATAGAAATTGTCTGACATTTCAGATGTCTCGAAAATTGGCAAACTTTACAAATGTAGTAACTGTGGAGAAGAGAAAATTATTGATAGTGAAGAATTCAGTGAAAAGTCCAATATACATAGCCATTATTGTGAAGAGTGTACTAATCTCCTAAACCAGGACATCCAGTGTAAGTTCTGTAACAAGGAGATTATTCGAAAGAATCTACCAAAACATGTTTCTGATTATCACGTTGACTAGTCCATTTTGCAAAGTACTAATTCATAGCAACATAGATGAAATAACGAAATTGACTATATCTCTAAAGTGGTATTCAGCTTGGACTTTCTAGTCACAGCTCGTAAGTCCTCATCGTCCACCAATATTATTCATAACTAATATTATAGTAACAAAGGCTAAGAAAACTGCTATAAGAAGAAATATCCGTTTATATGCATTGAGTCCTTTTTTCGTCTTTGAATCATTATCAGAATTCTCTTTTGATTTATTTTGGATAATTTTTCGAAATAAAGGCGGCTTGGTTTTGAATTTTTTGGAATTGAGTATTGGAGTTTTCTTTACGGCAGACCCATCCGAACTATTTCTTCTTATTTCATATAAAATGACCTGTGTTCCTTCTTTAGATATTTTGTTAAATAAGGAAAGGGCAGGAGAATATTCTGGAAATTCCTGATTTGATAACTTAGATTCGACGGCCCAGCTTGTAACAACATCTTCGGAATTATTATTGCTTTTCAAATCATGCCATATACTTATGCGTCCTAGTTAATATAAAATGCTTCGCTTCTGCCTTCTGATTACTGATATTAGTTCTTTACTTATAAGACAGAAATAGATCAGTTTTTGTAAATAAAATATGAGTAATCTTTTGCTCTGTATGATGTCATGCAAGGGCAAACCCCAATAACGAGTTTAATAGATAGTCGAAGTAAAAACTTGATGGTGTGATTTATTATTGTGTATTCTTGCAGACATTTTCTTTACATTTTGAAGCATAGTTCGCACAGTTTAAGTTGAAATTGCAATATTAGTCACTTTTTCTGGACTTAGAATATTTTTAATGCGTCTGCCTATGGTCTCCTGCTTCAACCTATTAAATGCCCCTCACTGCAATCATTGTCCGACTTGAGCAGGATAATGAATTAGGTTGAAAATACAGTCAAAGAGAAATTGCTTGCTATTTAGCGAATCAATAAAGATATTTTTATGAATACTAAACTTTGGGAATCTAGTGTCGCAATGAAAACCCATCGAGAATGCCATTTTTCTAATATCACGGTAGAATTGTTGCTTCTTGGTATCATCCTTTAAGGCTTGAATTGAGGTGGCAAATTCTCTATCTAGACTAAATTCCATTCCTAATGAAAAATTATCTTTAAATTTTTTACCAAATGTTATGTTAATAATTATTTTATCTTTGTTAGGGTAAATTATGTTTGCAGCAAACTGAATCTCAGAACTTAAATCAAGATTCCTTGTTTTTACTTCCACACCAAAGTGATTTTCCTTTAGCCATTCTATAATCTTATTAAAGGCAGCCTCCTTGCTTTCTAATTCGCTATGCATTATCTCCTCAAGGGTCGCTCATAGATTAAATAAATTGCTCATTGATCTTCTATCTTTGTTGATCTCATTCCACAAAATATATTAGATCCGTTTAGATTTATTGTTTGATTCCGTGATTCCTATAATAGCCCATTTGTCGATTTATTTTCTCGTCTTTATATGTTTGTTAACTTATCTTCATGTGTGGGCCCAGGATGAGTTTGCGGAAACTGAATTTACTGAAGAGGGAGAACCGAAAATTTTTGATTCTAATTTAAGGATAAATACGGTTGCAGAAGGATTGACTGCCCCTACTACTATGGCCTTCATTGGACCAGATGACATTTTAGTCCTTGAGAAGGATACTGGCAATGTGAAAAGAATAGTAAATGGCAAAATTGTTGATAAACCTGTTCTGGATCTTAATGTAGCCAATTCCGTAGAAAGATGCCTGTGTGGAATTGCAGTGTCTAAAAACGATTCCACAACATACGTCTTTCTTTACTATACTGAAATTGAAGGACCTGACGGCGGGGATAAAAAAGGAGTTCAGCCCATCGGAAACAGAGTTTATCGATATGAATTATCAAATGATGCATTGATTAATCCGTTAATTTTAATGGATCTCCCGGCCAACCCTGGACCACGTCATAACGGGGGTGATATTACTATTGGTCCTGATAATAACCTCTATGTAACCATAGGTGACGTAGATGGTTCGTTTAAGGGATCAAGTACTGAAACTAAGACTCAAAATTATGACGACGGTGCTGATCCCGACGGTAGAGCGGGCATATTAAGGATAACCCAAGATGGTCAACCGGTTGAAGGTATTCTAGGAGACGATATCCCAGAGCGTATATACTACGCGTATGGAATTTGAAACAGCTTTGGGATGGATTTTGATCCTGTTTCTGGTAATTTGTGGGACACTGAGAATGGGCCCGGAAACGGCGATGAATTAAATTTGGTTCTTCCGGGATTTAATAGCGGATGGCAAGAGGTGCAGGGATTGGCATCAATGGAAGATTCATTCTCAGAATCCGATCTAGTTGACTTTGGTGGAAAGGGCCATTATGGCGACCCCAAGTTAGTTTGGATAAACACCGCCGGACCAACAGCGGTAAAGTTTTTGGAGTCAACAACACTTGGTGATAAGTACGAGAACAATATGTTCGTAGGAGACGTGCATAACGGAAGAATCTATTACTTTAATCTTACCTCCGATAGGATGGATCTTGTTCTGCCGCCAGAACTTTCGTCACGAGTAATTGAAAAACCCGATTCGGCTGGTGTAAATAATATAATATTCGGGGATGGATTTGGTGGAATCACTGACCTTGAAGTAGGTCCTGACGGTAATTTGTATGTGGTATCAATCGGGCTAGGAACAATATTTCAAATCAGCCCAACTTCACAGAATTGATCGTTCGTTAATCCTTATAATGCGAGGCAATCCCTGACAAGAATCAAGACTTGAGATCACAACCGAAGTAGAAATTTTTTTCAATTTTAAATAGTCGTCTGACTCTGATAAATTGTAATGGATAAAATGAGTAAGGCAATTTTGATTCTTAGCGTCGGTATAATACTAGTTTCAGCATGGTTAATATTCGCCGTATCACTTCTTGTCAAAAGTAATACCGGTTCGTGACGCTATTTCCCTTGGTAGAAGATCTAATTCCATGATTATTGTTCTCCTACAATTGTGAAAAAGACACAATTTCATGAATTATTTTCCTCCTATCTATCCTAATTTGTTATCTAATAATTGAATTTTTTGCCATTCTGCGGGGAGCCCATACAAATAAATGCACTCAACTATAGAAGAGAATCTGACTGGAGCTACTGCAATTAAGGATCAACTGGAGATTCTCCTTAATGGTTTAGACGACGTAGCAGAAGAATCAACCTCTCTAACTTTTACAATAAAGATGGACACAGAATGGAAGCCTGCAAGCACCGATTGTTTATTTACAATACGTCTACTAAGATAGAAACACTAATTGAATATTGTATCAGGATATCTGATATAGCCGGTTCGTCCAATCAGAATATGCGCAGTATTATACTGTAATTAATGAAATCTATCTAGCGACTATGTTGTGTACACGAAATGTATGCGATGTAACTCTATGTTCACATTCTGTTCCTTCGGGAGGATTTAATTCGTTAGCCGATACGCAGGCAAAAAACATATCGCCCTGTTGAATTGGACCGATCGTGGGAACCTTGTTAAATACTATTGGTAAAATTATGGTGTTGTCTTTGGATTTTTCTAGCAACTCTTGAGCATTGATTGTCCTCGATTGAAATTCTCCTTTAATCATAGTAACAACTTGAAGTTGCTTTACATCCTTTCTATCTGAAAGCGGAATCTTTACATTGATGGTAGGATTGATTATTTCACCGCCGCAGACAGTTTGAAATGAACCCGTTGACAAAGTCTTTTTAGCGCCTGAGCCAATGCTTATTTTATTTTTACCATCGGATTTATCGATGTTTCCCTCAACACATGAATAGGATTGCATTTGATTTGTTACAGGATCCAAGGCATATGCGCAAACAAAATACTCGTCTCTGCTTCCGACAGTGACGATGTCGTTCTTTTCTTCAAATTTAAATGAAATAGAAGCCGTGTCGGAATTCAAATCAATATCAGTTAAATACTTAGTATCAATCTCTCCGTTTGCAGAAGCGACAACTTTCAATTTATCCGGATAATCAAGACTATTTAGATCTATTTTTGCCTCTATTGAAAAATTTTTAATAGCAAATATATGATTGGATTGGCTAAAAAGCGATGACCCTAGAACCGCGATTATCAGTAACGAAATTGGAATTGATGTTACCATTCTCATAAAGTACGCCATTTCCTTATTTTGGAATGAACTTTTAGTATATAATTTGAGTGCAAATTTCATTTAGAAGTAATTTCTCTAAATTAGTTAGTGAGTCGATGCATTGTACTTCAAAAATCACCGGGCCATTCTCAATTCTAAGATTGACTAATTATATCTAAACCTGATGGGAGCTGTTTGGAAGCCAAAGCAGGCATTTCTCCCATCAAGTTGAATAGTTTCGTAAAGACATATCATTAAAACTTCAATAAAAAGTCTATGGAATGGGGAATGACGGATAGTAGTTTTGTAATTAAGCGCTCACACGTTATTCCTCGCCGACCACTAATCCCTAAGTTACTGTGAATGGCAACGTTTGAAAACTACACCAAGTATATTTAATAATTAGAAATGGGATTTGGTTAATGTTGTAGTTTAGTTTCTTAATTACATTTTACATCATCATCAAGGTAGTTCATAAGCTCTATCTATCGATCCAATCAGCTATTACATCTTCTATCGTTTTCTCATTGCCATGACCGCGATTAACAAGCTGGTTTAAGCGTATAGTAAACCCAACATGCGCGCACTCATCAGATTTACAAAAGTCACAGAACAATACCCCGTCTATCAATTTAACTAGTACTGGCATTAACATGCCTGTATCATAAAGCACTGTATTGTTGCCATTTACAATTTTAATTAATACTATTGGATTTTCTGAAGTTAGCGACTTCTTATCAGAGGAGCTCATCCATTTCAGAAAAGCTGCCGTTCCGTCTTCTAGCGTATCACATTTATTTTGATTGCTCTCATTATTTGAAAAAGTGTTATGGTCTGAATTTTGGTCCTGATGGTTTTTGTGATCTTTGGATGGCAACAAGATGATTTTAACTAGAATTACTTAGTTTGATTTTGCAGAGTGGGTGAAGGTAGTTGGAAGAAGGGAACTCCGCTGCTACCCAATGCATAGGGCATTTGTCCATTCCATTTTGTAATTGCCTGCCACTCTAAATATTCCGGACTTTCTCTTAATTGCAGAGTGATAATCTTTATTGCTTCAGATTCACCACTTGCCCTGGCAGCATTTGCTCTTGCCGCTCCTTCAGCTTGTGCTACGGTCTGATTTGCTACAACTTCTATTGCCCTTAGATTATTTTGTTCAGTAAGGAATTTTTGAAATGCCACTACTTTTTGTTCTATCTGAGTAGAAAATGCGCTTGAAAATTTAAAGTCTGTTATAAACACATTCTGTACCTGAACGTTATTTGAGGCAAGTGTACTTCTTATTGCATCAGCAATAACACTTTTTGCAGTTTCTCTCTTTGTAATTAGTTCTTCTGCATTAAATTTTGCCACGCTGGCTTTGACTGATTCTTGGATGGTTGGTGATATTACACGGTCTGCGTAGTTCACACCTAATACTTGGTAGACCGTATTTGCTAGCTGAGGATCAATTCTGTAATTTAATGCAATGACTGTCTGTACTTCTTGTAAATCGTTTGATGCCGCAGTTGCCTCTGCTTGGAATTTTTGTGTTCTTACCTCCATTTGGACTACTTGTTCTGCAAAAGGCAAAATGAAGTGCACACCCTCTCCTAATACCCTATTTTCAACTGCTCCTAGGTAAAGTACAACACCTCTATGACCTGCTTCAACAATTGCGATTGACTCAGCTAATACAACTATGATTATAATTGCGGTTATAACTGCTGCAGCAATTTTTAGCTTACTAGTAGCCGGAAAACGTGGGTAACGTGGGGCTTTATACTGTGACATCCTTAGACATGCTTTAACAAATTACTTATATTAAGGATTTGTATACACTGTCTTACTTTCTAAACTTGATTCTACGAAACTGTATTCTTCTTGTTCCATACTGTTTACTATAAATGATTATTTGAATTCATAGATTTTAAATTACGATTTTAATGCAAATTAATATCCTGTATCGTGCTATCAATGAATGATTTCATCTTGGATTAAAGAAACAAAAGTAGTATAAGGTAAGATGACATTCATGATATAGAAAATATGAAAAAATCGAAAATAAAAGCAGTTTTGTTTTATATCGCCATAACACTTCTTGCGATCGTACTGCTGGGACGTTTCTACAAATAAATGAACTTTGTTTACCAAAAGATGTTACATTCAGTAGTAGGTTCGTGAGTTAATATTATGAACATCTCAACTAGCAGTATCGTTCTGAGAAGGAATAACAATTGATATTGTTGACTTGGTTGTTTTAATACTTATATCATCATCAAAGCTATCGCGATACAATACCGACAAGAGAGCTTTTATATATAAAGACCAATTCCCCCCGAGATCATGTCTAATCATAAAGTAATAGTTACCTTCTTTTAATTCTAAAACATGTTGCATCCATGAAACTGATAGCCAACTACGCAATATTTTAATAAATTCCTTCTTACTATGCTCCCGTTTCATAAAGATTATAATATTTTTGAAATAGTCTTTCTCGTTTTTTTCCGCAAGGTTCACAATTTCATTTTCCGTCATTTTTGCGACAGCATTTTCCAGAAATACTTTAGTCATTGGTAATAATCCGACTTTTCTCTCATATTTTTCCCAAGATATGTGATCAGAGAAAATTCTGATTGCAAGGGAATTAACACTAACTTTTTCGAATTCAGCATCATTCTTTAAGCTTTTAACTATAGAAAGCGGTAGACGAAAGGTCATTGTTTCAGTTTTTTCTGGCGGTTCAGAAAGCAAATAGATTCTATTTGTCATTAAACAATCCTACCTAAAAGAATTTTGAATAAATTGGCATGGATGTCATACGAGACCCATACTTAGCAAGCAACGCCTAGATCATATTATGCTGATGTCAAAGTAAGATTCCACGGTTTTTGAATATCCTCTATAACCTTTGCCAAATATTAAATTTTGAGTGTTCTATAACTCTTCCATGTTTCGTTCGGGTAATATGGAAATTTGTCATCTGCGGTGATTCAAGAATAATTGTCTAAAGGAATGCTTCGAACAAGATTGGTATACCTCCAGTAGGTACATTTCCTAATTGCTTGGCTTATTGAAACCTTCGTCTATTAGCAGAAAAGTATACTGTCTTTTAGAAACAAGTTTAGAAAGTAAGACACTGTATACATATCCTTAATATAATTAATTTGCCTTCTGTACTGCATGAACTCTATCAAAGGAATAGTTTCGAAGTTGTGGGAAAAATAATGACATGAATATTACAGATTCTGAAGAGTCGAACGAAATCACAGCGAAAACTTGTGTATGCAAGGAGAATAGAAAGGTAACATATTGTTTTGTAGACTCATATCATATTCTCTTTAAGGACAAGAAGGACGTAATATTGTCGGAGATTCGCGCCTGTGAAATGTTGAAGAAATACGCACGAGACGAACTCGATGCAAAAACGATAGAAATGGAAATAGCGGATCTACACATGATATTGGATTTGTTACCCTAAGGAAGGCTGATTATACATTTTGCCTAGATATTTCCTCTTATGCAATTCTTGTTACTGGTGCGCATCTTTTTTTTGCCAATCATCTTTGTACAGTAAGTGTCCGCTCTGCACAATCGGAAATGTAGAATACATACCAATTGGGTCTCTCGAAAGCTATGATTTTAATTATGATTTGAAGAAGGGCGTTGAACTCAAATTCCATTCAAATCACTTGTCAGAATATGAAAGGTTGGTCTAAAATATGTTCAAGGAAAAATTTCATTGAGTGATTGGGCCGATGTTTAAAAAAATCCTTGTTCCCTATGATGGTTCTAAACATGCAGAAATTGCCCTTAATGAGGCGATATATTTAGCCAAACTGATAAAGGGCTCGGAGGTAGTTATACTAACAGTGCTCGAAGAAGTCTATACTCCCGCATTAGTATTTGATAGAAAAGTCCGCAATTATAAGACCGGAGAAGCTACGACATTGTCAAGTTATATGCGAGATCTTCAAAAAGATACGCGAAATAAAATGACTAAGAGGCTGGATGAGCTAAGACAGCGATATGATAGTTTAGTTCATATTAGAACACTAGTTTCTATCGGCAGACCCGAAGACAAAATTATAGAGTGTGCCAATAATCAACATGCAGACATTATTGTAATGGGAAGTAGGGGTCTAAAGGGGATCTCCAAATTACTAATGGGCAGCGTTTCAAGGAAGGTATCTGAAAGAGTAAATTGTACCGTAATGATTGCGAGGTAAAATAAACTGACAGCAATAAAACAATCTATACAATCCGAGGGTCTAAGAAGTCTAATTGGGTGAGACCGATTGTTACCTTATTTGGAACGAGAGGAAGAATGGAGAATTGTAGACGTACTTTACATGAGATATGTAATGATAGACAGTAAGCAAGATTTATTTCACTCAAAGGATATTAAAAATATTAATTGTATCCAAATATAATAGCGCCAGTAGATGGGTCTGAAATTTCTTATAAAGCACTAGACGCAGCATTATTTTTTTCAGAAAAATTAGGTTCAAATATTACTGCAATTCACGTCATGGAAGATATACCTGTTACTAATATTGAATCACAAAAACTATTAAACGATATGTTGGAAATATCAGCTGTTTGTAAGCAGCAGGGTGAAAATATACTTTCTAAATGCTCGGAGATTGCAAAGAATAAAGGCTTGAATGTTAATACAGTTCTTCTTAAGGGTAATCCTGCCTCGATAATTCTAGATTTTTGCAGGAATGGGAAGTGTGATCTCATCATTATGGGAAATCGAGGAATTGGAAAAGTTAAGGAGATTATACTAGGCAGTGTATCAAGCAAGATTCTCCACAGTTCGACATGTCCAGTTCTCTTAATAAAATAATACTATTTAGGTTAACTATAACTCCGGAAGTTAATCATGATGAGATTTCTTTAATAATATGAGCTCTAATTTGTTTCAAATTTATAACATAGGTAATATTACATAATCGGAGATGGCAACAGAACAGGAAGCAATTATTCATGTGTTAATTTCTCTTGCTATCCTTCTTTTTGCTGCGAAGATATTTGCAGAGATTTTCAATAAATTAAAACTTCCCGCCGTTTTGGGAGAGTTAATAGCGGGTATAATTGTGGGTCCTTTCGCGTTGGGTTCAATTCCGATATTTGATGGTAAACCCCTTGTGATCTTAAATGAAACAGTGCATCAGATAGGCGAAATAGCAGGATTAGTTATACTATTCATAGCGGGACTTCACATCACTCCAAGAGAATTCTTGCGGGGAGGTGCTTCGTCATTTACGATCGGAGCATTGGGGGTTGTTGTTCCATTTTTCTTGGGTTACTATGTATTTACGATTTTTGGCCTAGAAGGATTGCAGGCTATCATGATAGCGACAGCTCTTACAGCTACTAGTATCGCAATATCTGTTAGCGTGCTAGGCGAATTGGGTAAGATGCAAACAAAAGAAGCAAAAATGATACTGGGGGCGGCTATAGTAGATGATATACTCGCTATTGCCGTCTTGTCTGTTGTCGTATCTATGGTTCAAACTGGCAATTTGTCGCCCAACGTTGTTGATGTTATATTTCTCATCTTAAAAATACTGGCAATATTCGCAGCTTTACTTATCGGCGCGATAGTGGTAGTCCCTAGAATATTACATGCGGAAAGGTTGTGGAAGGCCAAAGGTAGCATAGAAGGTATAGTAACTGCCTCATTCTTTGGCGCTTCAGCAATAGCCGCAACAGTAGGTTTGTCACCAATAGTAGGAGCATTTTCTGTAGGAATGGCTGTAGCCAGTACAAAATTAATCAAGCGAGTTGAAGAATATGTCGACAAATTGGAGATTATATTTGCTCCATTATTTTTTGCTATAATTGGAGCACAGGTAAACCTTACCGGTGTAAATTTGGAAGTATTGTTTCTCTCTGCAATAATGATTATTGTCGCTATCGTCAGTAAATTATCAGGATGTGGGTTGCCAGCATTACTGTTTTTGAGAAATAAGTCAAAAGCTATGAAAGTAGGTATTGGTATGATTTCAAGAGGTGAGGTAGGGCTTATTGTAGCAGGAATTGGAGTTACCTCTGGTGCTTTGTCACCAAACATTTACACCACAGTAATAATCATGGTTGCTATAACCACATTGATCACTCCTATTTGGTTGAAGAAAGCATATAGTAAGGAGGAGCAACATAGTCTACATAATCCTTAACCCAGGGCAGAAGCTTATTAACTTATTAAACATCCCAAATATATAACTAAACTTGTCTTGTATTTTTAAGCAATCATCCAATGATTAGAGAAGGCTAGACTTTTCATGTTTCGTAATAATATCCTAAGATGTTGTCGACTGATTCTGATAAGCTTATGTTACTTTTTACAAGAACTATTACAGTTTGGTGCTTTTCATAGATTATGAGTAATCTTATTCGATCTGTTTCATGGACGCTCCATTTCAAATGCCCTACTAGATTAGTATTTTCTTCTACCATACCTCCAAAATTTTCTTTAAAGGAAACGAAAATCTTTTCGACAAAGTCCTCTGTAATCTTGGCACTTTGCGCAATTGACAAGTTTTCCATTTGAGAATTTTCCAAACTAACTGTAAATACAGCAAAAATATCATCGTCCACGTCGACTAAATGTTTTATCTTATTATAGTTGACATCTGACATCGTGTTCGCTTTAATAGAGGATAGTTATAGTACAAAAGCATTTGGTAACTCATCTGTGGGAGATAAGTACTGATGGAATGAAATAGTTTTTAGTGCTTAAATCCGACACTTACTGACGGAATTTTTGCCATAGTTATGACATTATTGGTGCTTGAGATATTAGATAGACATTAAACTGCTTATCCACATAATGATAACGATATCGGATCTTCTTAAATAGTAATTACAAAAAAACCATCTATTAAATCCATTTACTAAGCGGCACCTTATCTGAAACGCTATCTAATGGCTTATCAAGAAAACAGGAAATTCAAATGAAAAAGGTTACCTTCTTTACTTGTTGTCATATGTACTGCTGTATTTCGATATTTTTGCAATATCTACAAAATGAGAGTTCTACGAATTGCTACCTCACTAAGCTTGATGAATTTAATAACTCATACTTTTCGAGCGCCGGCTGCTTAGGTTTGTAAGCCACCGACAAATTATCTCCAACAGAGAACTGACAATTTGTAATCATCCTTGGTATCCCGTCTGAAGGTTCTACAATACAATCACTATCTTTCTTTAACACAACTGATACTTGTTCAGTTATGGCGTCGCTAAACAAATTTCTTGCAGAAGAACCCAGAAGTGCTAGTATTATAACTACCCCAGTAACAACGAAAATTATTGCCAGCTTCCACAATGCAATGTTTTGAAAGCTCACTTCTCATCATATAACTGTCAAATATATTAAATTGCACCCATCACTAGGTTCGAAAAGTTATAAACCCCGAAATTACGTATAATACATCTAAAGAAGATAAATATGCTTCGAAGTTATGACATATTTTTCTCGTGTAGTAGTTCTATGTATTTGGTTATTATCGACTTTGAGACTAATCATTAGAAACGCCTAGGTAAAAAATACTAAAAAATTGTTATTTGTACTGGGCAGAAAATTAGATTAAAACCTACTATTTTTTGTCGGCAAATCTTATGATTCCGTTGTTAATTATTAATATTTTTGTGTGAAATCACTGAATCATTATATCTCTTTAACTTCGGCAATAGTTAATCTTAGATCGCCAATTGCAATTCAAAGGCTTTTTGCAAATTGGGATGAATTTGCCCATGTACCAAGCCCATCAAGTTACTCGGGGGTTCTCTATTATTTATTGCGTTCCTTAGCTTTTCAAGTCCACCAAGAGCCTCCTGTGCCGCTGAAACGTTTTCCGAGTTGTTCTTTAATTCCGAATTAAATCTATCAATCGCGATCTCTACAAGTTCTAACGCACGGTAATATGCTTGGATGTCGTTTGGAACTTCCCCGTTAATTTCTTTATTAGGCGTTGTATTTTTTTTCATTGTCATGTTCATGTCAAATTGTGTAACACTGTTATTGTATGCAGAGATATATTGAGCGAAAACTTTGTCTACGTTTTCTGCGACGGCCAAAGCCTGAATAGTGGTATTTTTCAATTGCTCGTCTTCTACTCTTGCATCAATCGTCTCAGATAGAAGATCCTGAAGACGAGAAATGTTACTATTCAATTCATCTCCAGTTAAATTATGAATAGATTCGAAAGCTCTTGGTAACTCTTCAGCGAGTCTTTGATTTTTCTCTTGAATTTCTTCCACCATGGTGTCGTTAAGAAGGGCTCGGGAGTATCCAATCTGTTCTATAATAATCTCAGCATTAGAAGAATTGTTTTTACTTATTACATTTAACGTCGACTTAATCTCATCAATTAAGGAAATAAAAGATGCACTCTCGTTGCTGGAAAAAATATGAGCATGTATTAGAGGAAATGGTAATAAAAATACAAGTAGTATGGCTATAAAAGTAATTATTATACAGCTTGAAACAGAAGCAATCATCAATGACTTACTCGTAGTCATGTTATAATATCATTATAGTACATCAATCGAACGGATTTTCAGGAGATTTGCTTTTATTTCACACTGTTCTGTCAAATATAATAGACTCGGATTATAGAGCGGGGGTCTTGAATACGACGTTTTCCAATACATTTGAATTTATCTTTGGGGTTCATTATCGCTAAATATAGTGTTTGGTGGAGTAATGGGTTTCTGCGCAAGACTGGCTATAGCTGAGGGAAGCACTATACCTGATTGAGTCACTTTGATAATGGTTCAACAGAAGTTATCAACTTTTTATGAGATTTAAAAAGTAACTGGATCCACCCAGCACTAAATTTTACTACCCCTATTACTGTCTATTCCCTCTTGTTTATTTACTCATATTAAGTGATCTAAGTCTAGTGCATGATTAACTATCATCTTTATTCCCCTCAGATAGAAACTAGGCGCCAATACAGTCTTATCAATGACATCCTGACGTGTGATGTTACTATCCTGTCCTGGTGTTAGCATTACTTCTAATGTGAAGACGTAGTTTCTGTTTTTATGAATCGTCCGAATCCCACCAAACCCGATGTTTTGATACCAAAGTTAGTAAATAATTGCAATTTTTTAAAAGATTAATCGTATAACGTTATTACAAATTCAGCTTGCTTTTGCTGGTGTTGCAAATTAGTGTCCTTGTGAATTATTCTTTTCTTTGTTATTATTTATTACATTATTACTAAAATCGATATTTAGACTTGAATGATTCTTTAATTTCATTATCTTATCAACTTCGTTATCGTACAATTTTACTAAATCAGAGATCGTTATAATTCCTATGACTTTATTATCATCTGATAAGACAGGCATTTCCTGAAGATCATTTGAAGAAAGTTTAACTAGCGCGTTGTGCAGGGAATCAGACATGTAAGCAAAAAGAGGATCCTTTATCATAATGCTTTCTAATACAACGGATTTGCGATATTCTTCAGGAAACTCGTATAACTTGTGTTTGTATACGACCCCATCAAGTCTATCATTTTCGTTTACTACAAGAATCATTTTAATGTTGGTACTATTCATTATTTGAAGAGCTTCTTCGATTGACACATTTTTGGACATCTTGTTACCGGCATTTTTCATTGCATCTTTTACATGGTGGTCGCCTAGAATTACTCTTTGATATTCCCTTCTGTGGGCGGGTGATTCAGATCTACTTAATACTTGACTTCTGAATATAGAATTATGTTGTCCGGACATGATGTATGCAACGAATGTGGCCAACATCATAGGCGCCAAGAGAGCATAACCTCCTGTTAGCTCACTTCCCATAATAATTGAGGAAATTGGAGTTTTTGCAGTAGCCCCGAAGAATGATACCATTCCCACAATGATTACAGAAGATACATCTATCCACGTAAATAATCCCAATAAGTGAAATGCTGTACCAATAAACGCACCAAGTAGTCCTCCTATTACCATGGAAGGTCCGAAGACACCTGCACTACCGCCAGAACCTATTGTCAGTGATGTTGCCAAGACCTTAAACACGATTACAGCACCTAGAATGTACAAGGGCATTAAGGTGTAATTCTGGTTAATTGCTATCTGCAGCCATCCATATGAAGTGCCCAGAACTTGAGGAAATGCGATGCCAATCATTCCTACTAAAATACCACCTATAGCTGGCTTCAGATATCTTGGAAGTCGAATTTTGCTAAAATAATCAGATATTGAATAGAAAGTCTTTACCCATCCTACACTAACTACGGCCGAGATAAGTCCCACAATGGCATATAGTACGAGTGAAGCTGGATTGGTATATTTCACGAGATCAAAAGGAATTGAGAATAGGCGATCCCAACCAAAGACGAATCCAAATACAGTATAACCTGTTACAGACGCAACTAGTCCAGGTATTAATGCTCTAATTTCGAAATCTCTTCTGTATAAAACTTCAGCGCTAAATACCGCGCCTCCTAGTGGAATCTTGAATATACTTCCTATGCCTGCACCAAGACCCGCAGCAACGGCAATCCTTCGTTCATCCTCATCAAGTTTGAATAGTTTGCCGATTATTGATCCAAATCCTCCTGCAATTTGTCCGGCGGGCCCTTCGGTTCCTCCACTCCCACCACTGCCTATAGTGATAGACGAAGCAACGGCCTTGACAAGAGGAACTCGACCTCGTATATTACCACTTTTGTGATGATATGCATCGATCACAGCATCTGTGCCATGTCCTTCGGATTCAGGCGAGAACCTAGTTGTGATCAAGCCTACTAACAAACCTCCAAACCCTGCTATAACTGGGAATAACCAAGGTCTCTCGATAAATAGATCATAGCCGTAGTTGTCTTGAAAACCTCCTGCTAAAGGCGGTGAATATCCTGTTCCTAATTGAAGAAATAAACCTGTGAAAAATTCAACGGAAAGAAAAAATCCTATTGCTCCTAGGCCAGCTACGACACCCAGAAGAAAGCCTATGAGTATCCACTTTCTGAAATAAGTAAAATCCAAATTCCATTTCATTCCTCTCAGTGTTCCTATTATAGATACTATTTGAGAATAGTAAGGCACATCGGTTTTCAATTATTGAAAATTCATCTTCAATATTAAACGCTGATACTCCTTTTAATAACTGTTTTACAATATTCTATTCTTTGACCAGTATTGTTCTACACATTTTTATATAACAAGGCGAAACAAAACTCAATTGTTATGAAGTACATCATATCAAAATTATCTAGAAATACTATAATCTCCTTAGAAACTCAATGATATCGGTATTCTCACTAGAATATTCTAATCTACTTGAACCATTCATCGTCCTTTTACTTATTGGTATTGTAACACATAGCCTAGAACGCCGATACCTAAACGGATAAAGAAGAAAGCAATAACTATAGTGAGGACATTGATTTAGATTTTGCTCCTGAACATTACTATAACCTGTTATCCGATAATAATGGACACAATTTTCGATCCTGTAAATGGTTTTCCTGAATAAACAGGCACAAGGAAACATCAATCGACAACTATCAAAATGTTCCGTCTGAAGCCACAATAAGAAAACAGTGCGATGTGGTCACTGTCGCTGTTATAGGTACAAGCATGGTCCATACTATTACGGTTTAGGATTTGTCGTAAATTGACAAATTAGACCACAAAAAGCACCAAAAATTACTAAAAAGGCATTACATACTAAGGCATAACAAGGATTTTTTTGAATTACATTGTTATCAGCCAGGTTCTACAATACGAGGATCACATGGCAATTACCTACCTGCTTTATATGGTAATTGCGGAAACCCTTTATATCTCTGAAATTTGAAATTATGATTATTACACTTGGGTGGCGAAATCTTGATAACCAATTGTGTTATTGCAGTGTCGTTAAGTGCCATCATATTATGCTTTATTCACGGCGACGATTCACTTATTTATGGTGCCCGGCCTAATGTAACGTCTTCGAATCCAGTCGCAAATGATCCTAATCTAAGAATTGATCTACATTCTAAAGGACTTAAGAGACCGACTTCTATGAGTTTTATCGGCCCAGATGATATTCTTGTTACTCAAAAAAATGAGGGTACCGTTGAAAGGATCGTCAATGGTATTAAGATTCCTCAACCACTTCTAACGGTTCCGGTTGCTAGTAAAGATGAACGTGGTTTACTAGGTATGGTAATTTCAAAGGATCCAGTTAGTAAAAAATCTTATGTTTTCCTATATTATACTGAAAAAGGTCCAAGTAAGGGAGAAGCACTTGGAAATAGAGTTTACAAATATGAGTTAAATAACGATTCGACTAAATTATTGAATCCCCAACTTCTGTTAAGTCTCCCATGGGAACCGGGGCCAGGACATAATGGTGGTGTGTTGAAGATTGGTCCGGATAATAATATCTATGTAACGATAGGTGATATTATGAGGACAGGTGAAAACGAAAGCCAATCATACGAAACCCAAGCGCAGAATGTACAAGATGGTAAAGAGCCCGATGGAAGAGGAGGTATTCTTAGGATAACTCAAGACGGCAAACCTGTAGACAATGGCATCATTGGCAGTACTTCGCCCCTGAATTATTACTACGCATATGGAATAAAGAACAGCTTTGGAATGGATTTTGATCCGATCACCGGACACCTATGGGATACAGAAAACGGTCCTGATTATGGTGACGAAGTAAATCTAGTTCTACCAGGTTTTAATAGTGGTTGGAACAAAATAAATGGAATCTGGACAGTTGATTCAACATTCAATAAAGCAGGAGTCGCGCCCATTGATCCTAAAGACCTAGTAGATTTTAACGGGATCGGGATATACAGTCCGCCTGAATTTACTTGGGATCGTTCAGTTGCTCCAACGGCCCTAAAATTCATGAACACGAGCATGCTTGGTTCACAGTACCAAAATGAAATATTAGTGGGAGATATAAAATATGGTAACATCTATCTTTTCACCTTAACTAAAGATAGAAATTCACTGGCTCTGGAGGGATCTTTGAAAGACAAAATTGCAGACAAGAAAGAAGAAATATCAAATATTGTATTTGCTAGTGGGTTTGGAGGCATAACCGATCTTGAGATTGGGCCTGACGGTTACCTCTATGTTCTCGTATACGATAAACAAGACGGAAGACTATATCGAATATTGCCGAAATAAAGTCCATAATGTGAAGCCTTTAATGGTATTTGGATTGTTTTGCCATAATACTTGTCTAGTTCCGTGTTATTCTGTATATTGCCCCTTGATCCGTTCCCCTACTTCCTGAGACAACGTATAGATAACCATCAGGCCCTACTTTTATATCAGTCACTATTCCAAAGTTCTCGCCAAATATGATTTCAGAAGTGTCATCTTTTTTATCAAGTACTAAATCTGCAAGTCCGCCTTTTAGCGACAGTGATTTTCTTTCCTCATCCAGATCAAAATGATAAATTATGCCTTTCTTTACTGAACCTACGAAAATATCATTTTCGTACTCGTTACCCAATTTGTCAGAATCAAGAAATACCAGAGCCGTAGGCCCCACTGGCGTATCCCATACAAATTCTGGATCACTATACTTTCCTTTACCATCAAAATCTACAAGTCTTATATCTTCATCTCTATCGTCTTCATGAATTTCGGCTCTTCCCCTTGTTTCGTTTAGATTCCAAATTCCCTGAATCTTTTCCCAACCACTATTAAACCCCGGTTCGACCAGATTTATTTCATCTCCAAATTGGGGTCCGTTTTCCGTATCCCACAAACTTCCAGTAACAGGATCTATATCTATACCGAAACTGTTCTTTATTCCGTATGCATAATATAGATTAATCGGATATTCTGTTCCGATTATTCCATTATCAATAGGCTCTCCATTCTTATCAATTTTAAGTATTGCTGCCCGACCATCTGGAAGGGTTCCATTCATAATATTCTGTGCCTTGGTATCATAACCCGTTTGGTTTCTGTTAAATTTAGTTGATTGCAAATCTCCTGTTGTAACATATAGATTCTGATCATCATCCAGTAACAGAATACCTCCATTGTGACTAGGTCCTGGTAATGCGGGTAAAGTCAAAACTAATATGGGTTCAATGAGTTTATTATTTTCACTATCAAATTTATACCTGTATACAAAATTGCCGCATTCATTTGATTTAATCTTCTCATCAGTTTTTACCTTGGGGCAATATGTATGGTATAGAAACACATCTCGATTTTCATTGGTTGAATCAGCATCTCCTGATATTGCTATTCCCAATAATCCTCTTTCATCCTTGTATGACACATTCAATCGAATAATCTGCGCTGTGATATTTCCATCAACTATTCTGTACACCTTCCCTGTGTTCTTTTCAAGTAGTAAAATATCTTTATCATTCAAAAAAGCAATGCTTGTTGGGAAGTCCAATCCACTGACGATAGTTTCTACTTTGATATCGGGATCCGTCATGTAGGGAATATTTTCTTGATTTGTAATATTATTGGATAGAGTTTGTCTCTGATATTGACCCATTACCATTTCATCAAACGTTATCAAACGGGCAAAAAAGACAATCAAAATAATTAATATAATAAATTTCCAATGAATGTTAACGTTATTTATCCCCATTGATAGTTTCCCAATTTTCTTCTTAAGTATGTTTTAAAAGGCACTCTTGCCATAATCATATATTTAGACATGCAATACAATTTCATTAAAATCACTAGTATAAATCTGTAAAGCGAAGATTTAGTAATTTTCGATTCTTGGTTTCTTTTTACGCTATTTGTCTGACAAAAATTGAATTCGTTCAATCGGCCATTCTTGTTCAGGATTATTTGAATAAAACAAAAGCAGAAAAAAGTTGCATAATTGTTAGCCAGATTCTGACATTCTAACTAATTAAGATAAGAAAGTTACGATTGGAAGTTTCATCCATGTTATATACGTGAAATTCTTTTTAATATGAGAAAATGAGAGACTACGAAATGAAAAATCAAATCATAATCTCAGTGTCTTTCATGTTGATGATTTTTACAATTACTGCCCCTAGTTTCATCCTGCTCAATCAAGCATTTGCAGAAGGTAAATTTTCAGTCGATGCTAAAATAAATCTGGATAAACTGAACCATCCTAATAAACTGAAGGTTGTTGCATCTTCAAATGGAGAGAACGAAACAAAATACTTGACAGGTAATGATCTACATTCAGATGTTGTTACAGTTTCCTTTGAATTCAACCAAAAAAATAACATTGTTTCCGTCGGTAACGGGGATGAATATTTTGTATGCGCGTACTCGCTTGATTCAATTACAGATCGAATGATATCTTATTCTTGTGTCGAAGGCAATATTGAAGAGCCAAGCGGGAAAAATAAAATAAGTTTAGGATCAGGCAGCATGAAGACCTTAACAACTGGCTCATTCCAAGCGGTCAGCGGTGGGCAAATTGAGAACCCGACCATTAAAATCTGGATACCACTTTCTGACAGGAAGGATGTAAAGGAACTCAAAGTAGTTACGATGATTAAAGGTGAATTTGAGACACAGATAATAGATGCAAAAGAGTTATTGAAAAAATCTGACGACAATACATTGATGATTCCGTTGGTGTATGATAAAATTCCTGAAATCGGTTCTATTCAGCAGGGCGATTTATTTTTCGCCTGTGTATCTGCTAATGAATTAAATCCTCCTGAAGGAACAGAATGTGAACATAGAGAAACATCTCACGCTTTTAGCACACATAACATAGTGGCAAGATAGAATGAATGATTTGCGAAGCCCCAAACTATTCAATGCTATTAAACTCCACTAAGCATAAATATTGCCCTCGCTTGTTTTTGGATGATCCGGTGTGGAACGCTATTTCGCATTAATTGAAAGTTTGTTCATACCATTATTATTAGTTAGTTCAGGAATATCCTATCCCCCTACTAATTACGTTGAGGGTACTTCTGATCCTAAAAACAACCCCTGTATGGAATACAATGCAGCTCAAAAACTTATTCACATCAAATGCGGCTCTATGAACCTTACAGAAATCCACAATTTCCTAAATGATCCGACAGTCCTAAAGGTAGAAGAGAGCACCGATCAGAAACAAGAAAACATATGGATTTTGAACGCCGGAATAGAGGTCGGAAAGGATGCCAGTCTGATAATTGATCCAAACGACACTTCTTGGTTGAAAATAGTTCCAACCCCCACCATACAGGTAAAGAAACCAGTGAATGTTACTGAAGATACGAATTATTCTGATGACACTTTAACAATCGTCAATTCTACGAATAAGCCAAATTCTACTAAAACTTTTGACGATACCAAAATTGAAAGCGGCACCATAACTGTTAGTAAGAATAACGGAGACAATCCAAACGGTGTACATGTTCACGGTTCACTGAAAATTGACTCCGTAAAAATAACCTCGTGGGATCCTGAAAAAAACGATGTAATTAGATTTAATTTGGGAAAGAGATTGGGCGAAGAACATACAAAGTCTGATTATGACACAGCGGAACCTAGGGCATTCATAAGAGTGTCTAAAGATGCGACGGGAACAACTAATATTACTAATTCGGAGGTCGCTTATCTAGGATATTCATGTAGTAGATGCGCTGGCATTTCATATTATGGAGGTGAAGGATCACAAATAAAAAACAATGATATACATCATCTGTTAAAAGGATTCTATTCCAAAAATGTAGCGTATATTACCATAGACAATAACACTTTTCATAATAATTACTTGTATGGAATAGATCCGCATACAGGATCACATGACTTGAATATCACAAATAATTTAGTTTACAACAACAATGCATCCGGTATAATCTGCTCAAAGGATTGCTATAACATAATTATAGATGGTAATGAGGTATATAATAATTCTGGCGCAGCAAGGGGCATTGCATTTAGTATCAATACCACAAATTCGGTCGCTAAAAATAATTATGTGCATGAACAACCTAGATGTATTTCATTCAATAGAGAATCTAATAATAATCAGGTTTACAATAATACAATTTCAAATTGTAGAGTTGGAGTATATCTCTCTGGTACTTCTGAGAATTCAATTTTTGACAACAAAATATCTAATACAGACAGCGGAATTAGTTTTAAAAATTTTAATAACCTGATATATGGTAATATCATTTCTAATGCAGAGAACGGGATAGCATATACTGCTAGCAATATGCTAAATGATACAAGCAATAGTACCAACGTCTCCATGATTGAAGCGAATCATGAAATTGTTAGAAAAATTGCAGCAAATAATACTATGTCCAACACGGAGAACGATATTAGAGTGAAATCTGATTCTCTCAAACCAACATCCGAAAATTAAATACTAGTCGAATCCGAATAGCTTAGTCATTTCTTAAATCTCCCCTTAGAAACTCTTGTACAAGACAATTTTGAAAATTTCAATATGAATAATAATAAGAAAAACCAAATTCAAATCTCATCTTAAATTTGTTTGAAAGAATAGGAAATAAATATTGTAATACATTCGACGAATGCACTACCAAAAGCTTAGATAGTAATATTTGCGGTAACAAACTATTGTTTCTTGACTAGGTGCAGAAAACTGGGTAAAACTGTGTAAAACTGGGATATCCATCTAATTTATTGGTACACTCCATGAATGAACCATAAAATATTTTAAAAATACTAACCTAACAAAAACAAGTGTGCTGGCTATCCATTCAAGTACACCTAAGTCGAGACACAGAATCTATGTCGGCCAAGAACCGCCTTGTTCGGCATATAATTTTGTCTTTTAGCACAACAAATCTGTTATTTGAAAGATTATGCTAATTCTCCTAGATACGATGAGTTACTAAAAATGGACACATAACTACGCGGAATACGAATGATGTAAGGGTCATTGGAACAGTAACTGGAAAATCCAGTATTGGAAGCCAATTTAATGGTACATTCTACGAATGAAGCAATAGATACTTTATGTTAGTATTAAGATCCCTAAATAAAATACCAATTGAGATTGCGTCAACATTATTCTGAATTAGCGCATAGAAACGTTTGGCAGGTATACAAAAAGAATTAAACTTACAAAAATAGTTTTCAGTACAAAAATGACATCTCGTAATATATGGCTTTACCAATACCGGTACTCTGTTTTCTTCAACATTTATTAACAAATTGATCTAAAGGATTATTAAATGTAAAATTAAGATAGATATTGATGAGCAAGTTCCAAACTTATCTTCTCATTTCATTTCTGATCTTTTCAATCATGTTGCTAAATCATCAAAACATTACTCTGGGAACTCGAGCCCAATCAATAAACAACTCGACAGCCGAGTCAGTATTTAACAATGAGTCGCTAATTTTACCTCGAGATACAGGTTCGTTCATTATGCTTATTCCAAATGAGGCCCACGAAAGTTGGCTAGATGAAAGACACAAGCTACTGACCGTTAAAAACCCATATTTCCTTCCTGCACAATTGGTTATGCCGAATGGCGCCTCCATTTCATTCATAAATGCGGATGCCCCGTGGGATACCCCGCATCCTCATACCATTAATTTGGAGGACAGTTCAGGAAAGATGGTATATTCAACTGATACTATGGAATACGGCGAATCGTCAGAACCAGAGAATCTAACTCCAGGTAATTACTCGATTGTAGATACCAAATATGATTGGATGAAAGGCAGCATAACAATAATGAATCAGAACTCTACTGGAAATAAGATAGTGGGCGGATTCTATACCCCGACAAAACAAGTGGAAAATAATCAGGATAATGATGGCGTGACTCATCCAGGATCACTTGATTACTATCGAGATGAGTTCTCAAAAAACGGGTTTGTTGTTCTGAGCGAGTATAATTTCAGTTATAATGCATGTGATTACTGTGATGGGCAGTATTGGCCCGATAATAAGACTGGGAATCACACTTTAATTATTTTTAGTACCAGCCAACCCCTATCGGATGCCCTAGAAATACTAGAGAAATTGGTAGTGGATAATGTGTATGTATGAATTTACTCAAGATATTTAGTAATATCGTAATTTATTCGACTTCAACAGTTCAGTTAAATATTTCAATTATTGTCAAAACAACAGCTAAAACAACAGCTAAATAGAAGTTAACTGAACCCTACTATATGAAGGACTCAAATCCCCTTGGGCCCATTATTATTAAGATGTTGAATCTCGATTCACCAAGATTGGTTAAGATAAAATAAGATTAAGTATGTAATATCATATTAATGACAAGTCATTTGTGCTTATTACTAGTATCAATCTTTTTCTTTCCAATTTTTCAGGATGTCGCATTTGCACAGACTGATACTAATCCTTTAATAAAAGAATTCCAAGTCCCATCAGGTTCGCATCCACATGACGTGGCCCCTGCGAAGAATGGGTCGATTTGGTACACTGCACAGAGATTAGGTGCATTAGGTATACTAGATCCAATCTCTGGCAGGACACATCATATTGATTTAGGGGAAGGCTCAGCACCGCATGGAGTTATTGTTGGCCCAGACGAAGCTCCATGGATTACTGACGGCGGACTTAACGCTATTGTAAGAGTTGATCCTATAACTAGTAACGTTACTGTCTATTCATTGCCTGAAAATACTGGAAATGCAAACCTAAACACTGCTAGCTTTGATCACATGGGAATTCTGTGGTTTACTGGCCAATCGGGAATTTATGGAAAACTAGATCCAAATACTGGAAAAATGGAAGTTTTCGAAGCCCCAAGAGGTAATGGTCCATATGGTATTTCCACTACCCCCGACGGACATGTATACTTTGTGTCGTTGGCGGGTAGCTACCTTGCTCAAATAAATTTGGAGACTGGGAACCTAACTATCATCGACCCACCAACAGCCGATCAAGGGGCTAGACGTGTCTGGTCTGACTCTACAGGTAATCTCTGGATAACCGAATGGAATGCAGGCAATTTGGGTAAGTATGATCCTGTTACCAACAAATGGAAAGAATGGAAATTGCCAGGTCAGAACCCTCAACCTTATGCAGTGTTTGTTGATGATAAAGATATAGTTTGGATCAGTGATTTTGGTTCAAATGCCATGATAAGATTCGACCCATCGATTGAAGAATTTCAATCGTTCCCACTGCCTAGTCAAGATGCGAAAGTACGCCAATTGTTAGGGAGAACTGGAGAAATTGTTGGTGCAGAGTCTGCCACTGACAAGATAGTGATAATTCACACCACAAAATAAGCATGTATCCAATTGTATCTTTACGTATATTAGAGATCAAGGTAGGAGCAACATCTTCGTACTACCTCTTGTATCGAAAGAAACAGATAACCACGTCATAAAATTAATCCTGTTTATACAATTTATTACATTTCTTAGAAGGTTGAATAATCTTGTGGCAATAAGACATAAATCACTTTCTGGTTCTAATTTATCAAGAGGGAATAAATCTATAAAAAAACAGAATAGACGATTTTTCAAAATTCGAGTTGCATTGGCACTGGGAATATCGATTTTGGCTGATATTCTTGATTATTTGGCAGCACCAATATTTGGAATACCCATACTAGGTGATATTTTTGATGTCGTTGTGACAGGTTTATTGTATCTGATAACCAAAAGTAAAGTTTCAGTAGTAATGAATCTGGCTGAATTCATTCCATTCCTTGGAGATTTCCTACCTGTTTATACTGTGTCTACAATATTGTGGGTAGCTAGAGATAATGAATTTGATAAATTATTGATAATCAGGAAAATAATCAATCTATTTTCAAATAAGCAGAGCAATGTCTAATTGCGCCTGAGATTTACATAAAATATCCATAATCTTGTTAATTCAATTTAACTTAGCGAAGTATAGTAACAATCAGAGAACTCAATATCAGTAACATTAAAGTATAAATGTTTACATACTGTCGAAAGTTTCTACATCGAATTTACCAATCAAATATAATATTTGCACAAACTATCATGTCAGGGATCAAAACAGTGAGAAGGACTTTTGCCAACAAAAGTCACAAATCATCTCATTTTTCCACAATTACATGGAGCCAAATAGAATAAATAACAGTAATTTTCCGATAAACTTAGTCCTAAATAAAGAACAACTGATGGGAAGAGTTGGTATGATTGAATGATGAACAAGAAACAATCAAACACCCCATCAGTTGTTTCTGGTTGCGTTAACTAGAGCTTGTACAACAAAGTATAAAAAAGTTGAAGATAAAATGTTCTATAAAATTCAGTTTTAATAATAGTATTCGAGAATAGTCGTTGTATGACTCACGTTATTTGCCTCACGATTTACACTCAAGATGAGGTATACATGGTTAAATTGCTATCGAACACAATGTAACACTATATAGTACTTTGTAATCCCACCTTTCTTATATTATTCCAGGGTAGTTGTAGATATGAAAAGTGGTAGATTTTGTGATTTGTGTAGAAAAGAACTTACAATAAACAATATGATACCAATGGAAATTCAAGGAGAGAACTATGTCTTTGATAGTTATGATTGTATCCGAATATTTCACAAGTTAAACGCCGTTTATGGGAATATATTGATTGGAGAGTAATGATATTGATAGGAGTAACGACATCAAAATTGAATATCTCAAATTCGATTGATGAGAACATCGTGCTTTTGACTGCATTAGTAGTTTCAGCTACGCTATTGACTGTTCTTTCCCTCCAAACAGCTCCGGCATATGCTTCAGTGGTCGAGTCTCTAAATACGAAAGTTAACTGGTATGACAAGGCTCTGGCTGTAAATCAAAATAATGTTCCTGCATTAGTTCAGAAAGGAACAGATCTCGTGAGCCAAGGAAAGGGTGAACAGGCTATTGCATGGCTAGATAAAGCCTTGGGTATAGATCCTACCAATCTAATGGCCTTGATAAGCAAGGGAGCTGCACTCAGAGAGCTCGGACAATATCCAGAAGCACTAATGATGTATGACAGAGTTCTTGCCATAGATCCACATGATCCGTATGCCATAGGAGGGAAGGCAGACTCTTTGTTTGGTGCAGGTGATCATCAACAAGCTGTTGCCTGGATAGACAAGGCCTTGGAATTAGATCCAAACAATGGAAGAATTCTTCAAGTAAAAGAAACAATACAGCAGGCCGTTAACTAATTTATTTTTTGCATCATCATTTTTTTTCTAGTTTTTAATAATTCAGGCTAGTCCACTTCTACTATAGAATATGTTCAACAGCCTTTTGTACATCTCCTGCATCTATAATGTCTCCATTAATCATCGCTTCAAGTAGTCGAAGTACAATTAACTCCCCTGTTGCACCAGCAATTGTTTGCGGTACTATCACACATACATCATCTACGATAACGGTCACCTCATCATCAGATGCCCCACTCCAATCTTTGGGGATACTAATGTAAAAATTGTCAGAATCAGCATTATCATGCGGATTCTGGTATAGGATTCTTACCAACACAGAGGTTTTACAATAGTTCCTTAAAATCATTGTTGCTTGAATTTACTGAACTTTTCAGAAGTTGAAATACAATAGAAGAAAATGTTTGAAGGTTTGGACCCTTTGGAGATTATTTTAGGCCCAAAGCCCATCTCACAATCCAGACATAAACTCACATTAACTTGAACAATATTTAATACTTGATTGATTGGTGCCGATGAAAGAAAAAGTTGGCACCAATCTTCATCCGTGCAAGTCAGATGGAAAATAAATCCCGTAGAAACATTATAAATAAATTGCTTATTCTCTAGTAAGTTTTCTTATGACCGAATTTCAATTCTCATACTTGATGAAAAGGTTAAATCTTCTACAAGATATCGGATAAGTGAAACTGCCATCTGATTATAGTCCCTGGTATTCTGGTATAATCGCTATAAGGCAATAGTTTTATTTAATCTATATTAGAGTCGCTATTGTAATTTCACTTTGCTTGGGAATACAAAATTTTCAAATGCCTCATTAGAAATTGTTCCACTTCTCGCACTTGGTGCTGTTGGAGGAGGTTCTTATTCATGTACGTGCTGAATGGCTCGACTCAAAGAGTACGTAGACCACTATCCCATCAGCTTGATATAACTCGATAAACGATAATAATTGATTGGTGCCATGAAGTGTGCCCAGTGCACCAACCAATGCCTAACGCTGTCGAGATCGCAGATAGGCAAATTATAACGTACAATTTTTTTGATAAAAGGACTTTTCCCAAATCTCTACCAATTTAGACCCCTAAATTACCATACTACCTTTAGACCCCGATAACTTCCCAGAACTATATTTACATAGGCTTTTATAATAGCTACCTACAACTTTTTTTTGCACGATGAAAAATCAACGAAGAATGGGTGAAATAATTACTATTTGCTCTGGAATTGGTTTGGCAATTGTTGGATTAGTTGTTAGTGTCCCACCTGTATCATATGGTGGATTATGCATTATGGGTCTTGGGGTAATCTCTGTGTTCTGGCGATAAGAACATCACTATAAACAACATTGAATTGGCAGAAATTATCTGACGGATCAGACTGAGGGCGATCAAAGCATTCGATACAAAAAGGGGTGAATTAATGAAAATTACAATTCTTATTTCAATCAATTATGAATTAAAATATCGTTATTTAACCAGAATATTAAAATGAAAAAAACCAAATAATACTAAACTTTAGTAGTAACCGTTGACGTTACCAAGTTTTGTAGATCTTTTTTCAGATTACTCTTTGGAGCAAATTGTAATATCGCCTTGGCCTTAGTTATATCGGCGTAACTAGCCTTAATGTCAGCTTTATTATCTGTTTTTTGGTAAATAGGCTGCAGGTCCAATCCAGAGAGTCTTATCATTTCTTCACAAAGATCTTTTATGGTAGTACCTACACCAGTACCTATATTGAATACGCAATTAGAGTTTGATAGAAAAATTTTACTACTCTCTTCCATTGCTCTAATTGATAGCAAAATTGCATTAATAACGTCTTTTATAGAAACAAAATCACGAATCTGCATCCCGTCTCCATAAATTATGGGTGGTAGACCTTTTGAAAGTTTTCTTGCAAATTTTGCCATAACACTAAGATTTCCTACTTGACCTTCCCCATATGCATTAAAAATCCTGAGTGAAATAGCCTTCCGAATTTTTTTCGCTCTCATATATGACGAAACATGTTGTTCTGCAATTAATTTACTAGTGCCATAAGGAGAAATGGGTTTTAATTCATGTTCCTCGGAAATTGGCAACCTCCTAGGATGTCCGTATACGGCGGCAGAAGATGCAAAAATGAAATTTTCTACTTTATTTTGCACACATGCGTCCAGTACGTTCAAAGTTCCATTAACATTTACCATCATCGTTCTGTCTGGATACTTTATCGAGTCCTCAACGCTTACTTCTGCTGCCAGATGAATACAAATATCTATTTTCTCATGATTAAATATATCAAAGACAGCGGCACGGTCTCCTACATCGAGTTTAGACAGTCTTGGAGGATTGATACTATATTTAGGATATTTAAATAGGTTGGATTTATCAGTAAGAATAAGCTCGAAATCTTCATGATTCAATAAGGCTTGTACAAGATTTTTCGCGATGAAACCGCTGGCTCCCGTTATCAAAATATTTTTCATGTATTTACGATTGTGTATAGAGCCGCTGTATATAGCCTATACTAAATAGCACGAATAACATTCAAGATTCAGAAAATCATAACTTCGAAATTTGGCAGCTGTTGTCCGACAATCTTCATTTTTTGATAAATTGCCAGAAATGAGATCCAGAAAATTTCTATCGATGATAGAAAGAGTTGACAATTCTATGTATATTTTTAGTGGGATTCGTTGTAATTAAGATTCATTCTTCTGTGAAACAGGATGGCAACTATTGTTGCCATACTAATGACAATAATGATGGCCAAATTAACAACATTGGTCAGTATACTACTTATCGGTACACCCATCCCGCGTCTGTCTATATCATCTGAAATGTGGCCAGGAAGTTCTAACTGTAGTTTTGTCTGATTTCTTTGTCCCTCAATGTTCAATGAGTCTATATAAGTTAGATAACCGGTCTTGGTACCCTCCCTGAATGTATCTTTATAATCCTCCACAAAATCAAACTTTACATCCACCTTACCATTTACATTAAGCGGAATATAATCATCTATTTCTTGCCCGTAAAAATTAGTTTTGTCAAATAGCGCATTGCCATTTACCTTTAATTCCGGATTTTTCAACAACATTAGAATATTTCTTGATATATTAGATTTGGGACTAATACTATAGAGGTCAATTTTTGATTCATTTCCTATTTGTATTATGTTATTTGTCAAATTACTATTGTTAGTAAGGATAGTCAAATGACTATCTGTTCCTAGAAGCTTAATTGTCATGTTAAATTCGTTGGGTAATGATACACCCAGGTAGTTACCTTTGGAGTTAATCGATGGTAACGTTATTTTACCTGTTGTGTTGATTAGATGTTCGTATTGACCAAAGGTCTTAATATCAAGTAGAGACAAGTTTTCATGCTGTATTTTGAGGTTTCCGTGCTTGTCTGAAACTGATATGTTCTTAATAGAGGACACTGAAGAG
The DNA here is from genome assembly GCA_035250685.1 of Nitrososphaeraceae archaeon. Lineage (GTDB taxonomy): Archaea > Thermoproteota > Nitrososphaeria > Nitrososphaerales > Nitrososphaeraceae > TA-21. Next base: position 53,223 of record DATFEX010000054.1, read on the forward strand.
TCCAGCGAACTTTTATCAAAGTAAACTGATGAACTATTCAGCGTTATCTTTCCTACTACCGTCAAATCTCCAATGAAACGTCTAATGGGTTCCGATCCGCTCTCGTTACCTCTTGGTTTATCTTTCACATGTCCAATTTCAAATATGTCAGAAAAGTCTACAAGAGATGGAAAATTGTGTTTGGGGTTGGCATATATCGCGTTAAAATATCCAAACGCATTAATGTATGTAATTCTTCCATTATCTGATACATTCTTCTCAATTACAAACGGAGCAATGGCCTCATTGTCATTGTTTTTATAGGATGCGATTACTTTAATATCAGACGAAGGTTTCACTCTGGAATCTTTTATTTTTCCGGTAACATCCAAAACAAATCCGTTTTTATCATCGCTTGTAATCCGTTTGAATTGTCGAGTTTCATTAACCATTGGTTCGCTCAAGAATAGTTTATCAAATTTCCCCTCAAATTTATCACTTGGGTTGATTATGAACAGCTTCCCGCCAGACCTTGCGTAGTTTAAAAGGTTATTGAACATTTCATCGCTCAGATCGTTCATATTATTTGGTAAAATAACTGCCTCGTTCGAGAAAATAGAGTAATCATTTTCAAGGTAAGAACTGTATTCCATCTCAGACATTGCAAGCGATGTAAGTGTGTAATAGTAGCTGTAATCCTTGACGTTATAATTTTCCTGCTTAATTTTTCCTATCCCTAGATATTCGAATTGTACAACACTGTTCTCCGAATTTATGCCTACGCTTGTAACTTGCGGATCATTTTCTTGCAGGTCTCTGGGGACATTAATTCTTAGAATACTATCTACGTATACACTAATTGAGTTATTATGTGTTAGAACATTCAATACTTGCCACATACCAAGATTATTTCTTACTTGGGAATTTTGGCCCAGTACTAGATCTCTTTTGCCCTTTCCAATCTCTTCTCTTAGTTGTATACCCTTATCTGATAGTGAAACAAAGAAAGTACGGTTCCCATCTTTCCATTTTAGACCTGAAATTCCCTTTCCGATTTTGGTTTCATCAATTGTCCTCAGATTCAATTCTATGTAATTGATACCTTGCTCATTGAAATTATTAGACCAAATTGTCTTACCGCCATTCTTTTTCAGACCATTTAAGATAACTTTTTCCGCTTGATTCGATTTTTGGATTTGGATGAATTCTGCTGTATCCTTTTCATAATTAAAAGTTTGGTTGTTAACCTCCAACTTTTTCTTACTCTCAATTATTGGTGACAATGAGTTATCAATTTCATTTAATATTCCGAGCTTATGTTCCGAGTTTGTGGACGGTCCGTTCAACGAAGGAACCTTGAGTACGACGTAACTATCGTTTTTTAATATTTGCTCGAAATTGGTAATTGCAAATCGGACAGGATAAGACAGTGTGAATTGATCGGTGCTATTAGTTGGTATCATCATATATCCAGTATTGCTTAATTCTATTAAGCGATAAAATGAATCTAAATTGGAAGAGTTCAATATGTATTGTGTTTGTATGGATTTTCTCAACGGCAGTCCTGAAAATGCATGAAGTTTGGAAATGAGATCGCCTTCTCGAAAATTGTATTCATTTGGAAAGGTTGCTACATTATAGTTATTGGAACCACCTTGTATTTCACTACGCATCGAATCCAGCAATGCCATCTCATTTGGTGAAGGAAAATTCCTACGTCCCAAGGCATGAGAATAGTCCTGAGACTGTATTACCAATGCGTTATAGCCAATATACATCAATGTTGAGATACTTGCAGCTATGACTATGGCTGATATTATAACGCCATTTAGAATTAATTTCTTATTTCTTACGAAATCTATTAGTTTAAAAATCATTAATGATGCAAAGCCTATCATGCCCACCATTACATATTTGCTGAATCTGTGTTCGTTGTAGTACGGACCGGCAAAAAGAGCAATTATGGCAATTATTCCAAAAATGAATACCTCTCGCTCATACCTTTTAAATAAATATGAAAGTACGAAAGCGGTACCAAATAGACCAACGATCCCCATTCTCATTGGGTACAAATACCACGGAGTATTATAGCCCTGAGTATGAACATCAATATAATTTGCAGGAAGTTGAATCCAAACAAGAAAGCAAAGTGCAAATAAATATACTATGCTAGAAACAAATAGTATCTTTGGTATATATCCGTCTTTTGATATTATTTTAGTCAGCTTTGTGTTTGGTTGCAACTTTCTAATCGAAATACGTGCAAAAAATTTATTCCAGTTCTGCCTGAGAAGGTACAAAGCAAGCGTTCCTATTATAAAGATCGCACTTATCTCAATAACTGATAGTCCAAGTATACTATTTGATGTAAAATAGTTTACAGGAAGTAAACTGTCTATACTATATACTAATGCCAAAGCAATAAGAAGGGCAAAATAAACAATTGTTTTTTTTCTCATGTTGTAGGCAAGCACCAAAAGAGATGAAGCTACAACAAAAATGTAAAATTCATCATGAAACAGAATTCCTACAATAGCGATCAGAGAAAGTATTAATAAATGTCTGACTTTACTAGGAAGTTCAATCTTGATTAAGGATAGCAAAATAAAACCCGCAGGCAGGGACACAAGTGTAAGACTAGTGTTAAAGTCCGGAAATGCTGCAATCATGAAATTTGCAGATAGCCTTATGTCACTCTCTCTTATTTTTTCTTGAACAAAATATGATATGGCGTTGGCCTGCGAGTCAATTGATTCTAACTCCGTAAGATAAAGCACATACATCCAGCCAAATCCAGCAGCTAGTACAAAAAGAGAGGACGCAAATAGGGAAGCCATTTTCAAGTTGGAAGGAAGCCATGTTCGACAGAAATAATAAAACGCAAATACTGCTGTCATATTTAGTAACGCTATAGAGACATACGCATTTACCAATGGAACTCCAGAAATAGAAGTTAAACCTGCAAGTAAGGATGAGAGTAACGGTGTATAATTTTGATCTCCATTGGTCGTTATGGATTCTTTGAAATTTCCATGCATGAAGAGTAAGGCTCTATTCTGATGGTACCACTGATCGCCTATTGTTACTCCGTCATAGAGATAATAAGTTGATGTAATCATTAAGGCTGAAAGACTTGCAAATACGATAAGTACGGGCAAATTCCGTTTTAGATCCGACAATAAATTAGTACCTATTACAGTAATCATATGATGAGGTATACTGCGAAGGTTAAAATCAGTCGCAAAAGTAATTTTGTGGATTTGATGGTAAGCTGCGTATACTATCAGTATGACAAGATATATCGCAAGAAGAATAAACTTATCTTCATATATGTTACTATCGAAAAGTATTGATGAGAAGTAAACTGTCAAGCCTGTAATCAACATACTGATAAGATATCCTAACAAAATTTTCAAGAGTCCATTCGTTCTATAATTTTTAGTCACAACAGATATTGCGGCATAGCCGGGGAAGATAAAACAAAGTAAAATGCCAACAGAAGCTGCCAGCAAATCGGATAGATTGACATAATTCCAACTTGTGAATACGACATCTAATCGCGGTATTGAAAAAAATGCACACACAGCGAGCAAAACCGAATATATAAACGAAAATGTGGTTTTTGAGATCCAATTTTGAATAATTCTTTGACTATCTGATGAAGAATCCTTCACAGTAGTATCAAAATTGTCACTGTAGTGATAGACACGAGTATCTTCCCGTTGCAATGAATAATATCTTGTCAACCAGAAACAGAGTATTGCCATAGAAATGCAAATTGGTAAAACAAATTTCATTTCTACTAGCAAGTATGAAAGTATAAAATAGACGCTAATTCCAGCTAACAGAGGAGCAGAGATTAGAGAAAAGATAATCTTTGTATCTACTGCTAGATTCAATTAAAGTTAACTTTTACCACTTGGTTATATAAATTGACTTTTATTGCCTTCAAAGTAAAAATATCCTAATATCAATTAGATTTGGCTGGCCAAAACATTTGCATAAACAAGATAACAAAGTATTGATCATTAATTGACTGTAATATCACCGGTACCTAATGCACCGGTACTAGACTCACCTTCATGATTCGATGCAGAATGCCTCTCATATTATTGAAAATTTTGTTACACCATAATGTATAGATTATTAAGTCTGTACTTAAATTTATTCATGATTCTGATGCCAATTAAAAAAGATATATCCTCATTTGGATTTCTATCCTTAACGTTATTGATTTGTGGGGTATCTGTGGTCACTGGTATGCTATTTACTATAACAGGAATTTGGAATGACAACACTTTTGTCACTGCTGCCTCAACTACCGAGAAAGATATGTTACCTGATATACTGGACGAAGGAATAGAAGCAACAGTAGTCGTAGAGGGATTAGAGCGTCCTACAAGTATGGCCTTCTTGGGTCCAAATGATTTTATAGTTCTAGAGAAAAAATCTGGTATAGTGAAGAGGATCGTTAATGGAAATATCTTGGAACCACCATTGCTGGATGTAAAAGTTGCCAACGAAAAGGAAAGAGGTTTACTAGGTGTTGCTATATCAAAAATGGTTACTCAAACTGTGGGTAATTCCCAGAGTGACAACAAAGAGCCTTCGAACCCTCACTCCACTCGTGTTTTTTTGTACTACACAGAGTCGTCCGGAGAAGACGGAATTGACGATTGTCCTACGATAAATTATTGCGCAGAGGGTACAGAACCGAAAGGCAACAGATTATACAGATATGATCTGGAACAAGACAGGTTAGTGAATCCAAAACTATTGTTGGATTTACCCGCAAATCCTGGAGCAGATCATTTAGGAGGTTCTTTAATTATAGGACCTGATAGCAATCTTTATCTTACCACAGGTGATGGTCATAGCTGCAGCTACAATAGCTGCGACGAGGGGTTCGAGGAAACTGTTCTGAATTCTCAATCCGCAAATGTAGATGATGGACATGTTCCCGACGGAAGAGGAGGAATATTGAGAGTTACCCAAGACGGTGAACAAGTAACAGAAGGTAATAAGCGATGGGTCCTTGGTGATGTTGGTATTCTAGACAAATACTATGCCTACGGGATACGCAACAGCTACGGAATAGATTTTGATTACCTGAGCGGAAAATTGTGGGATACAGAAAATGGTCCTTCATTTGGTGATGAAATAAATCTGGTAGAACCTGGGTTCAACAGTGGATGGCTAAAAATCCAAGGAATATGGCCAATCTACAATCACACTCTACTATATCCACAAGGACTTACTCCTCCTTATAGGGGTTACTTTGAAAGTGGCGATAGCAAGTTTATTAATAGCAGTAAAGTTGATCTGGAAGATTTAGTGGATTTTCAAGGTCGAGGAAAATACAGCGATCCTGAATTCATATGGAATATGACCGTAGGCCTTACCGCACTTAAATTTTTTGATTCTGATAAATTAGGAGAAGAATACAAAGATGATTTATTCGTCGCAGACTCTAATCATGGTAATTTATATCATTTCGACCTGAGTGTCGATAGAACCACACTGGAATTTGGTAACAGAATAACCGATAGGATAGTGCATTCCTTAGATAAGGAGGAACTCGGCTCCATTCTCTTTGGCCACGGATTTGATTCAATAACCGACCTAGAGGTTGGACCTGATGGGTACCTATACGTGGTATCACATAAACAGGGAAAAATATTCAAGATAGTTCCTGATGATGTTAAAGAAAGTCCAACATAGATACAACAATTAGGGACAGAAAATATCGGCCGCATTGAAAATTAATGTTTTTACCAACTTATAGTTCTACCATACTTGAGACTTTTATGGGGTAACAAATAATTTCAAAGATCTTTTAGGTCGGAAAGGATGTGCATCGATGAACCTAAAGCGAGATATGATTCTAAAATATTGAGAGTTCATATTTCATTTTACGATCACATCCAATCCAACTAAGATTCTATCGTGGTCAAGTTTACTTTACTCACTTAATTTACTCTATTACTATCCGCAAGCTTGTCAGTGGGGAACATGAAATATTTCGACTTCTCCACCAATTTCATACCATGTTTTGCCTCCCACGACATATATTTTATCATCATTAGCAACTGCCTTTAGTCCGAGACGGGGCGTTGGTAATGGATCTTCAATCGTCCAAGTATTTTTTATAGTATCATACTTTTCATTATTTTCAAATGTCCCTTTTACTTTTTCTCCCCCAAAAACATAAATATCATTTCCAATCGAGGCAGAGGCTAGCCCACTTCTTTTACTAGGCATCGGTTCTAGCTTGGTCCATGAATCCTTTACTGGGTCGTACATTTCATTAACATCAAAATTTGATAGCGCCTTAGCAATAGGTTCTGGAATTCCATCTCCATATATTCGGCCTCCAATAGCATAGAGCTTTCCATTGACTACTGAGGATGTCAGGTGGTGCCTCGCAGTAGGCATTGGGGCTTTTTCTGTCCAAGTGTCTGTGAGGGGATCATAGACGTAATTCGTCCCAACGACATTGTGAACATCATCGACGCCTCCTACTGCATATAACTTACCATCGATAAAATTTGCAGTTAGAGCTGTCCGAGCGCCCGGCATAGGTTTGCCTTCTGTCCACTTATTCTTTAAGGGGTCGTAAATCAACAGTTTATTAGAATAGCCATACTTGTGAGTGCCACCCACAACATAAATTTTCCCGTCGTAACTCGCCATTCCCAGGTGGTCAAGTGGCTCTGGCAGGGGAGGTCCTTGGGCCCATTTATCGGATTTTATATCATACACCTCCATGATTTTATCTTTTTTTATCTTCGCCCCTTGTCCTCCAACAACGTAGATCTTGTCATCCAATAGAGCAGCAGACATAGCAGATCTTGGTGTCGGCATCTTACTTCCGTTTGTCCAGTAAATCTCTGACTGGGGTGCTTGAGAGGAAACAGCTGAAATAGAAGTCGCTAACAGCGCGCAGGCAAATGCAACGAGAATTATGACAATAAACAAGGAATGCTTTACCAGAGTCAATTGTTCGGATCAAAGAATGCAGGACGCTTATATGTATATTTCAGAGACTGTATTTCAAATTTCATTTCTATGCATCAGTTAGGGCATATTGAAACAGTAGGCTATCAAAGAATCTCAGGAACCGCTCATTTTCAAATAACTTGTTGACAGTCCAAATGCCAAGTGTTAGGACCGTTCCTTTCTTATATTCCAGTGCATATGTTGCAATAATGAATTCTTCATCTGATTTAGCTGCCGTGGCATTATAATCAAGCAAAATTTTTGCTTTGGGATTTGTAACGTGGTGTTCTTCGTTGTGTGTTATTCCGAATGGATCGTTATGAAATACGAACTCCCAAGCAAAGCAGCACTTGTAGTTCCCGCCTGTCCATTCAGAAGTCTCGTCCATCCACCTTTCTTTGACACTCCTCCATGCCGATTGACCATTAAAAGCAAAATTATGACCTTTTACGAACTTGATTGTGTTGTTCTTTTCATTATATTCTACTTCACCATAAAAAACGTTTCCAGTAAGTAGGAAAAGTATTCCTCCATTGGACACAAAATTTTTTAGATTATCATATTCCTGCTGACTCACATACTCTTGATGTTGAAGCATTATCACATCATACAAGTTTTCTCCATTTGGACTGATTATAGAAGAACGGTTATGAACATCTTGATCGCCCAACACATCTATGGATGATTTTGGGACTAACCATTTCAAGTGGTTTACAATCTGATACGTTCCGGACCAATTTCCAGTGTTGTCGGGAACTCTGCTAGATAGTAGACTAGTATAGTTCGTAAAATTAATTGTATCTTTTCCAATAATCTCTTCATCGTAAATCTCATAAAACATGTAAAACGACTTGTCGTATGCCGCCTGGGTAAACGTTGGCTCTACAATTGCAACATTTATAGATTTCTCCGAAAGGTTTTGGTTATTCCTAATACCATCTGAATTTATCGATTTGCCTGTGAAATTTGAGGAAATACAATTCTTAACCTGTGCATCGTTTCTGAGAATTATCTCTTCGTTCCCGGTAGCATTATTAGTCCACACAACATGAACACCACCTTCCTCTGAAACAGCGATCTGCGGATCAACTGCCCACCCTGAATAATTGCTTAAATTGACAATGTCTCCAAAACTCTCCCCGTTATCCGTACTCCTGGTAAAGAGAACATCACTAATAAATGCACTAACCCTAGCATGTTGAACAACCCTCCCGCTCTGCCATAGTAGATAGACATTATTGTCCCCGGCGCCTGCAACTAATTTTGGAGTAAGCACAGTAGTATTTACGTGACTTTCCTGTCCTTTATAGACTAAAAATGGCTTAGCAAAACTCTCCCCGTTATCCGTACTCCTGGTGAAAAATATCTGTCCATATTTTTCCTGAGCGTTATCAGTCCATGCAACATAGACATTATTTGCGGTTGCGGCAACCTGCGGAAACCCGTTGAAACCCGTATTATTACCCAGATTTTTCACTTTCTCAAAACTTGCTCCATTATCAGTACTCCTCAAAAAAACAATGCCATCAGTAGCGTCATGCCATGTAGCAAACACATTGTTTCCTGATGAAGCTAGTTGCGGAAACCCGTTGAAACCCGTATTATTACCCAGATTTTTCACTTTCTCAAAACTTGCTCCATTATCCGAACTTCTAGTCCAGTATATCATACCATTATTCTCAGGTGTATACTCCCATATTACATTGACATAGTTACCAGAAACAACCATTTTTGGATCCAAAGATCCCCCCTTTCCAACACCCAAATCCATTGTAGGGCCGAACGTACAACCGTTATCTGAACTTTTTTTGAAATAAATATTGCGACTGCCCGAACTGTCATCAATCCAGAGCATGTAAATGTTACTACCATTTTTTATGATTTGTGGTTCTTCAGAATGTCCTGTATTGTTACTAATGTAGAATATTTTATCGTTATAGCCGGCAGTACTTTTAGTGTTGTTAAGAGTAACAATTTCTTCAGAATGTGCCTTACTGCTGAAACCTACAGCGAAAAGCATTAGGACAACTATAAACTGAATTACGAGAGAGAAGGCGACATATGCCAAAATTTACCATATTGAAATGATTATCCATTATATGAATGATCGATAAAATTCGTCTATCTCGTTCCACAGCAAGGATTTACTATTCGATAGATTGTATCTCATCGTTTATGATATAGATTTCCGGAGGACGACTTCCGCTATTGTTATCTACTCTTCGATCGAGTCCACCGAACATCGGTATTTCCTGTTAGCAGCCAAATAAGGGCTATTGTTGTAAAAAGTTGAGTGTAAAAAAAAGTCAGTATCACCTTTCTAAGAATAAAACCTGTGACTATTGATAGACATCCTAGTAATATAGCTCCATTTATCCCTGCATATTCTATAAACTCGAATGAAGATGGAATGGCCAGTCCTATCAGCACAAATGACAAGGTTGGAGATATAAGATAGACAAAAAATCTATACGGGAATATTAGCATACCAAAATAACCGTATTTACGGTTAAAAAACAACCCCTTGAATCGCAATGTTTCTATTAATCCGCCCAGAGCTCTTCTTGATTTGATATTGACATAATCAGAAAATTGTGTAGGTGATCTTTCGGTAAAGTATGCCTTTTCATTTACTACGCTTCTGTACCCCTTGGAAATTACTTGTAAGGCAATATTTGAATCGTCCGCCAAGGTATCTTCATTTATTTTAGTTACAATCTTGTTTCTGAAAGCGCATGCCTCACCGGATAGCCAAGAAGTAGAATGAACTCTACTTTCTAATATCCTGATTTGATCTTTCTGCAACCAAAATTTGTGCTCAGAAGAAGATACATGACTATCCTCAATGTTGGGCACACGATACAAAGCCGAAACAGCCCCAATTGAAGTATCCTTAAACGAATTCACCATCTCTAAAATAGTGTCCCCATCATAGAGCGCAGTTCCATCAGTAAGTATGACAATTTCTCCCTTGCATATCTCTAATCCTAAATTGATGGCGTGCGCCTTGCCTTTTCTTTCTTCCTCAGTAATTAGAGTTACCATATTTTGGAAATTTGATTTGATTTCTGACCGGGTCTTGTCGACAGATCCAGAGTCTATGACAACCACTTGTAGTTTATTTTTCGGATATGTGCTATCAAATATGTTAGTAATCCTTCGTACTATTACAGATTCTTCGTTATAGACGGGAATGAGAATTGAAACGATCGGTAGATCGTAATGTGAATTGGTGTTGGTCGCCTTTTTCGTCCGTGACAAGTTATTCTGTATCTGGGCAGTTCTTTTTAACAGAGGAAGATAGAGAAAGTGGATTCCGAAAACTATCAAAAAAATAGAGGCCAATAATGCGAAGGCAATCATCTGGACAGAGAAATACTCTCGCAGATAACAATTTAAATATTTATAAACGAGATACCATTCATCAGTTCGTAAATTGGATAACTAATGAACCACATAGTCTTACAGTATCTGTAGCAATATTATCTACAATTTCCCCCAAGATGACTAGCAGTTAAAACTCAAAGTCAAATCATATAAATCTCAAATTTATAAAATTATATAGATCTGCGCCTGTGAAAAATTACCTCCAATGGAATTAAAACACGAGCAAAACTCGAGTGGGTCCAAGCCTGTGAAAATTATAGTTTGCATACCTGCATATAATGAGGAAAAAAACATAGGCAATGTAGTGCGTAAGGCACGAAATCATGCAGATGAAGTCATCGTTTGTAATGATGGTTCTACTGATAACACTGCCAAAATTGCACAAGATCAAGGAGCATCAGTAATCAATCATCCTAAAAACTACGGATATGGAAAATCTATTCGTACCCTTTTTGAAAAAGCACTTGAAAGAAAGGCCGATATTATAGTAACCATTGACTCAGATGGACAGCATGACCCTGCGCAGATTCCGGACATCATCGAACCTATACTCAAAAATGGATTCGACATCGTCATAGGTTCCAGATTCATAGGAAACAAGCCTGCAGTTAGAATTCCATTTTACCGTACTCTGGGAATTAAGACCATAACAAAGTTCACAAAACATGCTTCATATAAGAATCTGACGGACGCACAAAGCGGTTTTAGAGGGTATAGCAGACATGCCCTACAAATGATGAACCTCCTGGAAGATGGCATGCAGATATCTACAGAGATACTGTTAAGAGCCGGTTCTAATAGATTATCGATAACTGAAGTTCCAGTAACGATAAGTTATGATGTCGAAAACTCTTCAACTCATAATTTTTTATCACATGGCATCAGGGTACTATTTAGTGTAATTCAATTCATTTCCTTACGACATCCTTTACTTTTTTACGGAGTGCCTGGTGTTACCTTAATTGCCGTATCCGGATATTTCGCCTACAACGCCTTGGAATTGTTCTCTCAAACGAGATTTATTTCTATAAATATGATATTGTTATCAATAACAGCTACAATTATCGGAATTATTTTGCTTACTACTGGGAGTATATTGTTCACTATTTCCTTGATGTTGACAAAAGGGACGAGGGTCACTTTGGCATCTCGGATAATAGAGTTCGTTTCATTGCGCCATCCACTAGTATTTTATGGACTGCCTGGAATCACTTTTCTGGCTGTATCTGGATATTTTGCGTACAATGCGTTAGAGTACTTTGCTTCCTATAGATATGTAACTGTACTGCTTACGAACAGATTATTTGTTATGGTCGCTGCCGCAATTATTGGCATAGTTCTGCTAACAACTGGAAGCTTATTCTATTCTATCGCTGCAATGTTGAAAGGCAAAATAAGATTCGACCTATAAAAATTAACTGCAAATACAAACGACATTTATTAACAACCATAACTTGATACCGACAGCAAAGTATTCTTATTGATAGTTTTATGAAGGCAAATTGAAATTACCAAATAATAGTATTGATGAGAAGTCTCTATTATGCAAGCCCATCAGGATGGCAGCGTTCTGCTGTTGTTACATAATATTCTTCTATAAAATTATTATCATATTTCGATCCTGTGATTTTCAAATTAGACGTACGGTAATCAAATGAGTGTCTCGTTCGTCATGATGAAACAATATATTGTAACGCTTTGAGGGAAGAATGTAGAGTTAAGTTTAAATAAATCAGGAGTTAATCACGGTTGATATGAATAAGAAAAGCTTGGATCTAAGCATTGTCGACCTAACCACGAAAAAGTCAAAGCGTGAAATAGGCGGCGGAAGTTCTAGTAGCGGCGATTAAGTCGCTACTTTTTTTTGATTTTTTTTGAAATTCACATAATCTGGTTTTTAGTTATGGCTTGAACATGATAATGCTTTAACTTATAGCATTACCATGTGATAGAAAAATCTAAAGTTAGGTTTATATAAATTGGTATTTAATCAGAACTGAAATGAATAAGAAAAGCTTGGATCTAAGCATTGTCGACCTAACCACGAAAAAGTCAAAGCGTGAAATAGGCGGCGGAAGTTCTAGTAGCGGCAATTAGGTCGCTACTTTTTTTTATTTTTTTTCGAAATTCACATAAGTTGGTTTTTAGTTTTGGTTTATCGTGAACATGATACTTTAACCTTATAACATTACACTCGCATTATGACCGTTAGAAATCTCGATGCCTGCCTGATTTTATTGCATGAGAAATTGCCCTTGCACGCACTGCAAATTATTATTCCAGTATTAATTTATACAATTCATACTTGTTACTTTTTTGGTAAATATGTCTAATAGTATTTCTCTATTGTACTCCTCTTGCACATGCTATCTTCTATGAGTGAAGTAATAGTGAACAAATTATCAACTGCTTCGTGGCTAAATTGTGAAGATTGATTCAATATCTGTTGCACTTTATCATGTGACAAGACATTTGTTATTTCTTTACAGTCCTGTAATTGAGTTCTTATGCACTGAATTATTTTTGAATCAGTTTCATAGCTGTATGCTCTCTTGTCATAAATTTTTTTTATGAATCTTCTTAACTTTGGATACTTAAAAGAAAGGAACAAAACGTATTGCAGTATTTTGAACTTCTTTGAGCTGATTGAGCATCCCCAATTGGAAATCTTAATTTCTGCGCTTGCTGGAGATAGAGCAATAAAGAATTCTCTGTATAAAGCTAATTTTTCTTTGCTTTTATCTGAACAATTAAAAATATAATCGAAAAAAGGGACAGAGTAAAACGGAGCAACAGTCCAAAAGTATAGTCTATTTACATCTTCTATTTCAAAACTAAATTTCACGTTATTCTCAAAAAAGAGGAAATGTGCCAACTTAAAACTGGGATTCCGTTCAGGATATGATCTCAGAATATTTCTTATTTCCTGTATCAATTCGGGTTTACTTACTTTGGTAACGTCCGAGATGATATTGAGCGGAAAACGACCTTTTACATGTATGATCCCCCTAGCACAACTTTCAATGTCCTGGACATCGAACAAAAGATTGGTGAAAGATACGTCGCCACCATGACCCGTAAAAAAATTGACAGGAGATGATCCGTACTTTGACTTTAGTACTTCCAGAAATCTGGGCAAGAAACTATGTGCGAGATAAATTAGACCACTCTTGGTTCTTAGTAGAGTAAGTAAGTTTTGAGCCGTTGGCAACATAGTATGATAATTCTCCCACTCAACATTCAATTCGTGTGCCAATTTTTCAGCAATCTCCGACTCCGATGAATTACCTACAACTGGAGTCCAGTTAGGTTCAGGTGACGTTACAGCTGAGTAGGAGATTTTATTTTCATTCAATCCTGCCGCGACTGCCCTTGAATCAAGGCCGCCACTTAGAGAGATAACATTCTTTGAGTCTGGGTCTGCTCTATTCTTACACGCTTCAAGAAATAATTTAACTAGTTCTTGTGCATTTTTTTTAATACTTTCATTTGAATACTTCTTGTGTTCAAAATTAAATACACAAAGATCATGTGTTTTAATTTTTGAGTCCTTGTTACATACAGTCAGGATAGACGCCGGTCCAAGTTTAGAAACGTTTCTAAGTAAGGTCCTACTGCCAAGTGTGTGAGAAAATAACAAAAATTGTGCAATTCCCATCATATCAAACTTGTTACCGACTTCATTACCAGACTGATTTAAATAAGAAAATAATTGTATTTCTCTGGAGAGTATCAGCTCTGATTTTTCATTAACCTGATAGTACAATGGAAGTCGACCGAGCAAATCATTCATCAGGACGAAATTATTCGTCCTTTTATCCAACGCGTATACAACAAAATCTCCATCAGTTTCAAGTAACCAGTCTGAAACCTCTTTCTTGTATTTATCTACAGACAGATCGCTACTAAATATCATCTCTATCAGATTAGATACTTCGCTCTCTAATTTGGATTCCTGTTTGCCATATATTTTACCTTCTACACATGCCCAAAACTTTTCGTTTTCAATAATCCTTATAGGATATTCTGCGTACCTAGTACATATTATTAAACAAGGTTCCTCAAGTAATAATTCCTTTTTGTAGTAATCGCTATGGAGAAGTGATTGGGATGCCTCTAAAAATATCTCACGTCCGTTGCCACTTAAATTACTTGCATTTTTCCTCAGGTCATATTTTAAATTAATACCGGGCATATCTCACTGTAAATGAATCATCGTATGATTACTATTTATATTATTTCGGACTGCATGTTAAGAAATATCTTTGCCCTACATTATTATGGTAAGAGCCTCTCGAATTTGAGATTATGCACTAATAAACTGAAATTTGTGATAAGCTGGGGGCTATCAGAACTGCGTCAAGATTTTTAATTAATTTTAACTTTTTTGAGTAGTTTATTTTTCATGTTAACATGTTAGTTGAAGGCGCACCGAAAATCTCACATCATGATTGAGAAGATAAATAAATTGGTTTGTCCTCCTGCCATTATGATGTATCATCTGCTTGATGCACCAACATCATTGAAGATTCCCTTACTTACGATTATCATCATGTTTTCCATTATGATTGTATCAAAAAGTTGTTTTGACCCAGCTAGCGGGTCAGAGTTAATTGGAGATAAACTGCCCACACTTTCGGATCCCTCATTGAGGATAGAATTAATATTCCAAAAAGAAATCCCACGAGAGGGAGGAACTCTATCACCAGTAAGCAGCTTGGTATTTCTTGGAGTAAATGATATTCTGTTATTGAATAAGAATGAAGGGATTGTGAATAGAATCGTGAATGGTTCAATGCTAGATGAGCCGTTGCTAGATGTAAACGTTGCAAATAAGCGAGAAAGAGGTATGTTGGGAATAGCCGCTACTAGCTGGAACAGCAAGAATGATCACAACGAAGGCACTACAAACATATTTCTTTATTATACAGAGTCAGAAAAAATGGACGGCAGTGATACTTGTCGAGAAACATACTATTGCATTGCAGACAGCGAAACAATTGGTAATCTTCTCTACAGGTACGAGTTGAGGGACAATAAACTAGTTAACCCAAAGCTTTTGCTCAACCTTCCAGCATGGCCTGCGCCGGCGCATAACGGCGGTATAGTGAAAATCGGTCCGGATAACAACGTGTACATTACTGTCGGGGATTTTGTTGGTTCGGTAAATGAAACCACGCGAACCAAAGCTCAAAATTATGAGAACGGGACAGAGCCTGATGGACGGGCAGGTATACTAAGGGTTACTCAGGACGGTAAACCTGTGGCAGAACCAATATTGGGTAAAGAATTTCCACTAAATCTCTATTATGCATATGGCATAAGAAACAGTTTTGGAATCGACTTTGATCCTCTCACTCACAAGCTGTGGGACACGGAAAATGGTCCCGACTACGGTGATGAGGTAAATCTGGTTGAACCTGGGTTCAACAGTGGATGGAGCAAAGTTCAGGGTATATGGAAACCAATATACAATGCCCAAAGAGGAGGGGATTTAATTGCTGGAGAAAAATTTCTAAATTCTGATATTAAAGATTTGGTAATTTTTAACGGAAATGGAAAATACAGCGAACCTGAGTTCACTTGGAATCATACAGCTGGTCCAACCCAAATTACCTTTCTTAATTCTGACAAATTCCCAGAAAAGTACAAAGACGACTTATTCATTGGAGATACCAATAATGGTTACCTGTATAGCTTTGATTTAAATGAAAATAGAACATCCTTTATTCTGAAAGGTGCCCTTGAAGATAAGGTAGCAGATAGCCCTAAAGAACTTGATGATGTTATTCTTGGACAAGGATTTGGTCACATCACCGACCTAGAAGTCGGGCCTGATGGTTACCTTTACGTGCTTTCACACAATAGCAACACAGCAATGATATTCAAAATTACTTCTAACGACATCTGATACGGCAAGTCGACTACGAGTTATAGGATAAAGCGTCTAAATTAGAAAAGTCTAATTTAATAAAGATTCGTTAACGAATTATACAGGTCAATAGGTTACTGTCCATATCTTCTTTTGTATTGCCCTTATAAGGTGTCTCCTTGATAGCATATTTATAGACTCCATAAAATATGAGATGCAAGTGGACCAGTTAGACGGAAATGCTATTGGGAGGGGGGCAGGATATATCTTTGTTGAAACTATTATTGGTTTCGTCTCTGGATACCTGTTGTGGCTTGTTCTAACCAGAATAACAACTCCGGAGATAATCGGAATCTCGTCTACTGTTGTATCTCTTTGTGGTATCTTCATAGTTATTGCTGAAATAGGGGTTGATAGGGGTTCTTCCAGAATACTAGCAAAGTATTTTCATAATAATAACCTGCAAAAAGCAAGGATATATGTTAGAGTTTCCTTAATTCTTGTTTCCGTCGGAATAATTTCTTCGCTTAGTTTTCTGCTGATCTTCAAGGACCGGATTAGTCCTAGCTTGGATATACCTATGATATATTTTGCGATGCTCATAATAGGTTCTTCTACTGTTGGCATATTACTGCATTCTATTGTCATTGCTTCATTGAAAACTAAGGTAATTCCAAAAGTGATGGTTATTGCCTCCTCCTCACGGACGATTATTGTAATCGTTTTGGTTTTAGCACAAGCAGGTGCAGTGGGCATAGTATTGGGATATTCCTTTTACCAAATACTTGCATCTATACTGCTAGCATTTGCAATAGTTAAATTATTGAGAAATAAAGAAAATAAAAAAAATACTGAGCAAATAACCAACCCTTTCAAAACTGTGCTTATTGCAAGTGTTCCTTCCTGGATACCAAAACTAATTAGCGTAATAGGTGGAGCTAATTTAGGGACAGTTATAGTATTTGGTTCGAATGGAGCAAGTGAAGCCGCCGCCTTTTTTCTTGCTAACACTATACTCAGCGGAATAATCACTGTCGTTACCCCTCTATACACTATTTCATTTCCAGCGTTATCTGCCATGGATGACTATCGGAAAAGGTTTACGTGGAGGGTAATAAAGGTAAGTATGATAATTTTGTCACCTCTCTCGTTAGCAGTAATATTCTATTCTGCTGACGTTATAAATTTACTTGGCCAGGATTATAGCAATGCGTCAATTTTCCTGAGAATATTGTTACTAACAGCCCTTGTGAGCCCATTATCAACTATGATACATCAATTGATCTATGCGTACGGTAATTACAGACTGGTTCTGTATCTGGGACTAGCCTCAAACATTCCAAGAATATTACTTTATTTTCTTCTCGTACCAGTTTTTGGAGGCACAGGAGCAGCGGTAAGCTTTTTGATAGGCAGCATAATATCATTTGCACTATCAATCAGAGTTGCTGGTGATATTCAAATGAGCATTCATTGGAAAGTATTCCTGTTAATAACTGTTCTACCGCTTTTACCAGCTTTCCTGTTTAACTATTTTCAAATTAATTTTATAGTAGGAATTATCGGTACTATGGTCATTTCGATGCTTGCTTTTCTCAAGTTCCACATACTGACAAAATCAGATGTTGAGGATAGTGTAAATGTTCTTCCTAGAGGGATCGCAAAGCCATTGGTCATTATATTAAACAGGGTTGGTCGTGCTTTGAATAATAATTATTAGACCTTCTTACAATTACTCAAAAAGAATCTAATGAGAAATAGTAACACACAATAATATTATGGGTACGCATCGATCTTGCAAATGTTCTTTGTCTTATGCCCTTGGAATTAGTTCCAAAGGCGAGTTCAGATGAAAAATTAAGAGCTCGATGAATAAAACTATTAAATAAATTGCCGATAAGATACACATTGATATAACATGTTGATATCCCCTATAATGATTTCACAAGTATACCCAATTCCACTTATGACCATGACATTAGCAATTACTTGTCTGATTATTCTTATGATATTACTAACTCAAGTAACTGAAGCATCAACGATACAAACCAAGTCTATAGAGCCTGAATACAGTGATTTTGACCAACAAATAGTTGAAAAATTTTTCGACGATGAATACAAAAAGGGTAAACATAATGGAGGAAGAGTTTATTATGCTCATTCCATGATGATGTACGGGACTGAAGATAAGCAGATTAAAAAAGAACTCATACGTGATGTCTTCGATAATTTTGGTATTGTCAGCCCAAAATATTACGAAGACAATCCGCAAAGGATGATGGATGATATGGAAGAGTTATACAACGACAATGATGGAAAAAGAATAGAGGAGATGGAGTTCTATAAAATGATAGTAAGTAGTTGCCAGCTGCTTGTATACAGTAAGTTGAACGATGAGATTCCAAGTGGTGTAGCCATCGAAGTAAATCATGCTATAGGTGAAGGTATTCCGGTTTTTGAAATTGTTGATGACAAATTTATCCCCCAGAAAGTTCCCGTAGATGGAATGACTCACCAAGAAACAATAGAATTGTACGAGCAATATTAGGTACTATTAGACAACACACTGAGCCAAATATCGCGTGAATTTTATCCTGTGGCTTTGTCATACTTCCAGGGCTTCAAACTCTTTTGATATAGTTTTAGCCATGATCGTCTTTGTTGAATCGTACCCATACTTACATCATTGGTAGGTTTAATCAAATTTGTACTGGAGAGTAGGAGATGATAGTACCGTAAGTAGA
>DATFEX010000055.1:0-16974 GCA_035250685.1 Nitrososphaeraceae archaeon
GGTGCTTCATTTTTTGTGGTAATAATTATTTTCGCGTTTGTTTTGGACGCTTCTTCTGGTGATAGAGAAGAGAACCTAATGTTCATAGATTTTAGAGTGGTTACGATTTTATAATACGGTCTACCTTCGACAGTTGCTACCACTATTTGATTTGAATTCAGCTCTGTCGCTAAGGGCTTTCCATTCAATTATACTATTTTTTGATTCTTATTAAATGTTTGAGGTATGGTTGAAAATACACACACTAGTTTTCATTAGTATCGTTTCTGTTCAATACAGAATCTACTACTAACTTAACTGACTTGTCAAATGATAATTTTGTATTCTCTCTCAGTTTCGTTAGGTTTGTTTCTGCCTCCGCAGAGATTTTTTGTGATTTTTCTTCTGCTTCTTGTCTTGCACTCGTAATAATCTTGTCTGATTCTGTCTTTGCAACTTGGATTATCTTTTCTCTAAGTTGAGCTATTTCATTGTCTGAAGTAGATATTATTCTTTTTTTCATATCTTGAATCTTGGTAGACAAACTTTCAATGTCATTTTCAAGTTCAGATAGTGCTGAAACAATTTTTTCTACTGAGGACATTATACAATATCAGAAAATCCTGCAACCATATATTAACTCTGCATTGAAGTATGGATTTCTTATCTTATTATCTTGGTTTCATGTAGTCAGATTCAAGATTGCCTGTGCAATATCTCCCTTAGTATCAGTCAAAGCCATTATGGCCTTCTCTCGCGAACTTGAAGCCTGTTGCATTACAAGGATAATATCCTCTTCTTTAAAAGTAGGGATTTCTCTTTCTTTTTCCTCTATGTCTCCAGCGACTATTTGGAAAATCGTGTTATCTTTGCCCTTCATTTCAATTACCTGAGGTTTTATCAAATAGATCTCCTTGGCATCAGTTTTGATAACAACTTCTTCAATATTCTCAAGCTCCTGCATATTAAGTCCCATCTTATCTAACATCCTCCGCATTTCGCGATTTCCGCGCATCATAGTTTAGGTTGCTCCACTCTACTTTTTATTCCTTCTCTAACTTTTACTGCAACATCACTAACTCTACCATGTAATTGAGACTGACTAGCAACTGATTTACCTACGGCAAGTACATCTTCATTCTTATCTATCACCACAACCTCAGATCCGATATTGATATTCGAACCAAACCATTCAACGTGTTTGCAGAATAGAGATCTACCCTCACTTACATATGGAAGCGCGTCATGAATTGGAATTATACAATTCTGCCTAAATTCATTACTTTTCATCAGAATTGAAGCACCTAAAATAGTGAGGGCTATACCACCATCTGATCTCAATGTACCAATAAGTTCACCATTGGTTTCAAAACTCTTGATCCTTCCAGTCTTCCTAGAATAAGTGAATGAAATTTCTTTTGGTAAAACTGAAGAAACACCTTTACCAAAAAGCGCATCTAACTGGTAGTCTATTTTTTCCTTGGGATTCAAAACCAGTACGGTTTAATCAATCTCCATTTAAAACATATCTCGCGCTAATTATTATTCCATACTTTAAACCAATGAAGTAATGGTAAATTAATGGATCCTTTGACACTGAAAGTCTAAATCAATTGTCCCTTCACTTGAAACTTCTAACATATTTAGTTCTTGATTAGAAAAAAATAAACAATATATTGACTTATTATGGTCCATACCATGGCTTCTTGTGAAATTTGCGGAACTCAGATATTAGATTATGGAGAAAAGATCTATGTTGAAGGCAACCTTATAACAGTCTGTAAACAGTGTTCAAAAAGAGGTAAGCCGTCAAAGACCCAACAAGAAATACAACGAAAACCTCCGATACGACCAATGGGATCATTGCGACCAATGCGACCGAAAAAAATTGAAAGGCATGACAACATCACTTTTGAGGATTCCGCTATATTGGTCAATAATTTTTCAGAAGTGATTCGAAATTCTAGAACGACCAAAGGACTTACACATGAACAATTAGGACTTCTCATAAAGGAGAGAGCTTCATTATTGCGAAAGATTGAAAGCGGATCTCTTAAACCTGATGAAAATTTAAGCAGAAAGTTGGAGAGATTCTTTCGAATTAGCCTATACACCGAGGTAGATTCTAGTGACGATGAATAAGTCTGCAATGCTAATCACTTACCCGGTAAAACACATAGCCAGTGAAGCTAAATCGTTGGCAGAATCAGCAGGTTATTCTATAATGTGTACTGTTACACAGAAACATTTGACGAGATCAAAATTTGGAATTGGAAAAGGAAAAGCAGATGAAGTTAGGGAATTAGTTAAATCATTGAATATTGAATTCATAATATTTGATGAGATATTAAAGCCAACTCAGCAATATAACTTGGCAAAATTATGCGAAATCGATACTATTGATAGAGAGAAATTAATTCTGGAAATTTTTAGGTTAAGATCCAACACTGAAGAATCCCGGATTCAAATTAAACTTGCTGAACTCCATTATGAAGCAGTAAGAATAAAAGAGAAAGTAAGGCTGGCAAAGCGAGGAGAGCAACCAGGTTTTTTTGGTTTAGGAAAATATGATGCCGATGTTCATTTGCTTGACATTAAAAGTAGAATATCAGTATTACGAAAAAAGCTTCAAAAAGAAGAAAAGAGAAAGCTTGTGCAAAGAGCAGGTAGAGCTAGATCAGGTTTTCCAACAGTATCACTTATGGGGTATACATCTGTCGGAAAAACAACACTATTCAATTTTTTAACTGGCGAATCAAAATTGGTCGGAATTGAATTGTTTACCACATTGTCAACATCCAGCAGAATTGTCAATGTATATGGCAATAAGGTGATGTTTTCTGATACGGTCGGATTTATTAGCAAATTGCCCGCATATATGATAGATGCCTTCAAGTCAACCTTGCAAGAACTAACCTTTTCAAATGTTATCCTTCTTATATTAGACATTAGTCAGAGTTATGAAATATTAAGGAAGCAACTTTCAAGTACTTTTAACGTCATGATTCACTTGGGAGTATCGATTGCAAAAATCATTTATGTATTTAATAAGGTAGATCTAGTAAAACCTGACGTGGCGATGGAAAAGTGTCAGCAGCTGGGAATATTGGATGAAGGTAACAAGAATTATGTTATGATATCTTCTAAGACCGGATTGAATGTGAGTGTTCTTCTTGATGCTGTCCGATCCAGAATTTTTGTAAATACGATGAAGGTAGAAAAAAATAATGACAATAGCAGTACTTAGACTGGGTCACAGGCTAGTAAGAGATGATCGCACAACTACACATGTTGCCCTTGTTTCTAGGGCTTTTGGCTGTAAGAAAATTTTCATGACCGAAGTAGATGAATCTATTTTGAAAACTATTAAAAAAGTGTGCGAGCATTGGGGCGGTTCCAACAAGTTTGAAATTGAAATTATTCAGGACTGGAGATCTTTACTAAAAAGTTGGAAGAAGAACAATGGAATTGTAGTTCATCTAACCATGTACGGAATCAATATAGAGCAAACCTCACAAGATTATCCACAAGGAAAAAATATACTGGTAGTAATCGGAGCTAGTAAAGTTCCAAAAGATGTTTATTTTTTGGCTGATATGAATATCGCGGTTGGTAATCAACCTCATTCGGAGATCGCCGCGCTTGCCATTTTCTTGGACAGGTACTTTCGAGGCAAGGAACTTATCAATACATTTGAGAATGCAAAAATGAGAATAATTCCATCTTCGAGGGGCAAGAGGGTTAAAATTAGAAAACTAAAAAAGTCAATTTGAATTCGTTGTTAATTACCCTTCATCTGCTTAAATGAAGGTCAAACAAATGAATAATTGCGCGGGGGTTGCCAAGCTTGGTCAAAGGCGTGAGATCAATTCTGACATGACGCTCAGACGAAGAGGTCCAGCTGGGAAACCTCATCCCGTAGGGGTTCGTGGGTTCAAATCCCACCCCCCGCATAAAACTATTGTAGGATAAATAATTTCATGATAGTTTGGAATCCATGATTTTTCTTTGAATTATGCAATTATGCAAATCATGATTCCTTTAAAATGAGTCTTAATCATCCCAAAAATTAGTATTGACATATCATTATTTTTTTCCTATTCTACTATCTCATTTCTTATTTTATTCTATGTGCATCTGCTAGATTGAATTGTTTTTGACCGAATCAATACCATATTTTTCGTTAGAGACAGAGATATATTTGCCCACTTTCAATCTGCTAGTAGCGGGGTGGGGAAGCCAGTTATAATAGGCTAAGTTATCCCGGCGGGCTCATAACCCGCAGAGCGGTTTCCATTAAAGTGTAACTTGATGGCCGTAGGTTCAAATCAACCCCCCGCTACGTCTTTTAGTAATGATTTTAGACAAGTATTCTTTATCGCATTCTCAGAATCTTTTGAACCATTCAGAGTGAAGTGGTTTAACAATATTTGGAACATGCGGATAATTCTTTTCCATACCAAATCTATGCAATGGTTTTGTCAAGTGACGATGCGCCTTTGAATATGGCAAATACATTCCCAAATGTATGTCTCGTGGATTAGTAATGGATATCTTGGAATCTTTTTTATCACCACATATTTTGCACTGAAATCCCTTGTCTTTTCCTTCAGACTTCATTCTCTTGCCACACTTATCACACGGTGGATTAATATTTACTATTTCCTTCGTTATTTTTAAGATTGATAGATACTCTACGTTTAATATGTTGGAACTATGGGGGCTATTCATACTAACTCCTATTCCAATGTCTATCTTATCTCCTTCTAAAAGTTTGGAGGCAATACTTCCCAGGCCAGTTGGTTCATAGACTGCCACTGGATATTGTTTGTTACTAAAATCAGAAACCTCAAAAATAACATGTCCTCCTCGAATTATGACTGGTTTTTTTGTCACCACACACCTGATATATCCAGCTCTATGTGTTCTAATTTCACTGTGAGGTAATTCATTTTGTAGGTGCATATTAGTACCTTGATTAGATCTAAATACCATATACCCTTCCAGTTTTTCAACTGGCATTACCTTCTGAAGTGAGCTAATCACTGTTTGAGGATCTTCTCCTCTTATTCCGCAAAAGACAGGATCTGGACCATGGGGAGCAATTAAGACCCTGTCATGAATTTTATCAAAACAATTGAAGGTAAGAGGATACGTGTTAATATCGACTTTAGAGACCATTGATTTGTCTAGTTTTCTAGGTGAGCCAACATACTCCTCTTTCCTGTATGCTATCGCTTCGTAGGTGTGATCGCCTTCAAGTAAAGATCCAATTGAGGCCATTGCACCTATAATACCTAATCCCTGTCCATATTTGAAAATTTGAATCGATAATCGTGCGGCTAACTTTTCGGCCTCTTCGATAGCAATTACATCATTCATTGCCCTATTACTGAACTTTCTCAGTGGAAAGGGTATTGAATCTCCCTCAAATACTGCAAGACCCGGATTCGCACCATTACCCATATCTGATTCTGTGCTGAGAATTTTTAGTAGAAACTCAATCGTTTGGTCAGAGCGATTCGTTCTAATTCTTAGACAGACCGCTCCATTCCCTCTTGTTTTCCAAGGAATATTCGGATTTAGTCGTACCAGTAGTGGATAATCGATGAATGTAACGCCTGTTTGACTCATTAACTTCGAAACTATCTTGAATGCCAAATTCGTTGTACATCTTCCTGAGATAGAGTCTGTATCATCAAACCCTATGTGTAGAACTTTTGAATCTTGTGCATCCTGATATGGCATATTTATTAGACATACAAATTCAAAGAAGTGATATTAAACTTATTATCAAGTCGAATATCATCCATTAGTGTTTTAAGATAAAACCTCGAAGATTTTAAATCAAATTAGACACTACTGGTAGTGAAATAAGATTATCAAAAACAAATAAAAAACTTGACATTATAGTTTGTCTTGTAAATCTAGGTGATTGATTCATGAAAATTATTGTCTTTTCTGCTTGTTTATTTATTGGGATTGCAATTTGTTTACTGCAAACCGAATTATCAATTTTTTCTCCAATAACTGATTCTGTATTTGCATCCTCTCAAAATCCATTAGAAGCCGACAAATTTGGTATTAGAGAGATTTATCCAACAAAAGAAAATGGCAGAGAATGGTATATGAATATGGAAAATCCAAAAGAAGACGAGCATTTTTCAATCACTTTTAATCCAAATATCACAAAACAGGAAGACGGTTCCTGGAGAATATCAACACCGGTAGTTAGAATGAATGTCAAGACATTAGAAGGGGAAACAAACTGGAAAAATGTTGAAATGACCGGATATGCAAAGATTGCTGGAGTAATAGAAAATAGTAGTAACAAAGTAATAGAAAACGATCTAACTTGGTATGCCCGAGGTGGAAAACACAACCAAGAAATTCCATGTGAAGCGACAGCCTATATGGGGGGACTATACGACAATGGTAAAGTGGGATGGAAAAAAGAATTATGGTTTGTTGGGGGATATACTGATGAAAGACAATCTGAAAAGGTTACTAATTCACTAGTTGACCGATGGGTTGGATGGAAAGTAGTAATTTATAATATCAATGATAACTCTGAAGTGAAATTAGAATCATATATTGATAACACAAATACCAATTATTGGGTCAAAGTTACCGACTTAGTGGACGATGGGGGATGGTTCGCAAAAATGCCAGACTCTCATTTTTTTGATGCCGATTGCTCTAAGGATAAGGATTTCATAATCACTAATTCAGGGTCAACTGCCACATTCAGGTCTGATAATCTGATCTGGGATTTCAAAAATTTGAGTGTTAGGGAAATACAACCCGCAGAATCATTCTACCAATGACAATTTTTCGCATAAAAAGAATGTAAAAACCTTCAGAGTTCTCCGACAGAATAAAATCCATTGTAATCAAGCGTACAGTCTAATTTGATGTTTTATATTCAAAGATACTTTGGATTTGGACATTACTTTTTTGATATTTGATCGATGAGCTTATCCATTTCATTTTTTATCTTGCGTTTAGCAAAAATCCCTAACATTGCTCCAATTTTTCCGTATTTTAGATCAGCATCTATCTTTATTTCTGTGCTCGACTCAGATTTTGGATCCAACTCAATTATCAAAATCGTTCCCCTAGTATCTCCTTCAACAACTTCACTCTTGAGTCTTCTGTCCGGTTCTAAAGAATGTTGTACTTTCTGCTTTATCTCTTTTCCTGATATTGAAACGATCTCTTCGGTTAGTATGTGGTTATCTGACCGCTCTACAACCTTGAATGACTTGTACTTGTCCGGAAAGAGGGTTGGCAATTTATCTATTTCTTTTATAGTAGAAAAAACCTTTTCATGTGGCAGATTAACAGTTTTAGATGATACTACTCTGACCATAGATTTTTACTGATATACTGATTCTTAAACAATATGTTTCTATATATGCATCAAGAAATACTTCAAGGTTGACAAAAATCTCATATGAAAAATTTTCAGAATGAATTTGAAGTAAATTCTAATATTGATAGAGTATGGGAATTCTATACAGATCTAGGACACCTTGAGATAATTAGTCCCAGAGATATTAGATTGAATTTGGTCGAGTATACTGATAGAATATTGAAGAAAGGAACAGTTGCGTGCTTTGATGGAAGGATAATAATCGGTGCCCGCTGGTGCTCCAAAATAACTGAATTTGAAAAGTATGAGTACGTGGATGAAATGATTCAAAACGGAAACAAAAAGCCCCCTTTTCGTTCGTGGTCCCACAGGCATATATTTGAATTAGTAGATGGAAGTAAAACAAAGGTCGTTGACAAAATCAAGTTCGAATTGCCTTTTGGATTCGTAGGTAAGCTGCTTGAATTTTATTTTGAACGTAAACTTCAGAGGATCTTTGAGCATAGGGTTTATGCCACAAAGAAATTCCTAGAACATCCTAATTCATCATGACACTGATTTTTGTTTTTTGATCAAGAAAAATGAAATACTCAGTGCGAACATAGAGAGTATTAACATAGTACCAAAAATAAGATCATATGCAGCCGCAGTTGGAAAATATTGATTTTGGTTCTTAGACAAGTCTATAGGTAATAAATGAGTCTGCATGAATAAACCTGCAATTGTTGGACCAATTGAACTACCTATGATCCTGAGAAGATTACTGATCCCTAGAGATATACCTATCTGTTCAAATGAACTTTGCATCATGACGATATTAGTACTACTGACGTTTGTTAAGGATAGACCAATAGAAATTATTACCAGATAAAGAGATATATAGAATTCATTGAATCTTCCAAGCAAAATCAGGGAAAACCCCAGGGACATTGCAATAGTACCTATTAATAATGGCGTTGTCTGTCCAATTCTTGATATCATAAATCCAGCAAGAGGTCCCAAAATTAAGAGAACTAGTGCAAATGGTAATTGTACTATTGACATTTGCAAAGGGTTGTTATTAAAACCGACAGGATACGGGCTTTGAGCTAAGATAGGTAAAGTCTGGAAAATGGTAAACATGGACATACCTACAATCAACAAAATAATGTTTGAAGCCAAAATCCTCCTATCCAGGAAAAGCCTCGATGAAATAAGGGGGAATTTTGTTTTTCTTTCAAATGATAAAAAGGCAATAAAGCTTGAAATGAAAAATATCAAGCAGATTAAGGATGTTAGCGGAATCTTAATGAAATTTAGTAACGTATGATTTTCATCTAAACTATCGGTTTTAAGAAACGTTATGAATAATAGAAAAGTGATAATGCTCACTCCTAACAATATCGAACCTCTCAAATCAAATCTTTCATTTGATTCATGATTCTTAATTTTAGAATTGTAGATTCCTTTCTTTTCGTTTGGAATGAATCTCATTATGATAAAAATTAAACATATTGCAATTGGGATAATTGAAAAGAATGTCAATCTCCAACTATAATATTGGACAATAGTCCCACCTATTGCTAGTCCAAGTACTGAACCTCCCGCAAACATAGAGCTTATAACTCCCTGACTTAAGGCAAGTTTTTCTCTGGGAAAATGTTCTCTAACAAGCCCAAAAGTAACAGGGAATACTGAAATTCCAATGCCCTGCAAAATTCTGGATACTAGTAACATGAAAAAATTAGAAGATAACGGTGAAATGATAAGACCAATAGTGTAAATTGAAATAAGAATTATCATTATCTTTTTCTTTCCATAGATATCAGATAATTTTCCACTAACAGGTGTCATAACTGCTCCTGCCACAAGATAAGCACTCAATATCCAGGATGAAGTATTATATGACAAATCAAATTCATCAATTAACTGAGGAAGTGCAGGAAGTAACATAGTTTCTGTATACATAGAGATAGTAGCAATAGAACTCAGAATTGCAAGAGTCGTCCATATAGAATGATTATTACTTTTTTTGTTGAACAAGGATATCTTTTTTGATTATAATAAATTCTCAAGTTCAATATAATTGATTTTGCAGATCGGCAGTATTCTTTTGCATCATGCAATTAATTAATCTTCATTCATAATGTTCAAAAGAAAATCTATGTCCAAAATCTCATGAACTGGTAATGACATCAAATTATGAACTATTAGTCTATGTTTTATTAGTAGGACAATACAAAGAAAGTCATCCAGAGCTCAATGTCATCCATTGACGAAATAAAGACAAGATTAAAGAAAAACTGGTATCAATTTGTTAACGTTAATAGTAAGAAATTTTCAAATAAGATGATCGATGGATCTTCGCCGCCGTCACTATTTGTAGGTGAATACGGTTATCCATATGTTAGAGTTGGTCCAATGGTTCCTCCTTACCACGGGAATACATCAATACTGGATAGACCCGAATTGTGGTCAGGCAAGTCTTTGGAGGATATTGTAAACTATAGAATCAATCTTTTGAAAGGAACAATGATTCATAACGTGAACAAAATTACGGGT
This sequence comes from Nitrososphaeraceae archaeon, assembly GCA_035250685.1. GTDB lineage: Archaea > Thermoproteota > Nitrososphaeria > Nitrososphaerales > Nitrososphaeraceae > TA-21. The sequence goes on from DATFEX010000055.1 coordinate 9,896, forward strand.
AGGTATATTGAATCATTACAAGACATGGCCTTATCTAAAAGGGCAGTCGATAGCACTATGATATTTGAAAAAATTCCCTCACAGTATTTAAATGAAATGGCCTTGAGTGAAAACGACTCCGTAGGGATACCGACTGTATTTTCAGCTCCCGTGAGTGAATTCAAGATTTTTCCATCCAGCTCTGATGAAAAAATCGAAAAAAAATACTACGACACTGATTTGTTCGCTTCAGATGCCGTTGTTGAACTCTATGAGAATAGTATAGACATGACTCGAATTGCGAAGGTTCTAAGTATGGGAATGCTTGGAAGAAAAAAAAATCGAAAACTGGTACCCACTAAATGGAGTATCACAGCGGCAGATGATATTGTTTCCAAGCATCTTTTAAAAAAAATAATGGATAATACTATCTTGGATTATTATCTTGTATTTGCGTTTAATCATCTAGCGAATTACTACTCAATTATATTCATACCTGATGATGTATGGAGTTTTGAAATGATTGAGTCTTGGATTGATACTAATGGAAGAGTACATATCGGATCAGATTATGAATCAGGTAAAAGTATTGATCATTATCCTTCAATTGCAGGCGCATATTTTGCAGCAAGATTAGCAGCTGCAGAATATTTATTTAAGAAGAAAAAGAGAGCGTCTGTCTTAATCTTAAGGGAAATCCACCCGGAATATTTTATGTCTCTTGGTGTCTGGCAGATTAGAGAAGGTATAAGAGAGAGTCTTAAGTCGAAAGGAAAGAAATTTGAAACATTTGATTCTGCACTAAAATATGGGATATCCAAGACTTCACTATCAACTAATGAATGGATTAAAAATAGTTTAATTATCAGGAACAAGAACCAGAAAAGGATATCTGATTATCTCAATTAGGAATTGCCGATAGTGTACCTCGTTCTCAGTTCAAGTTATCAAAAAAACCGTGGATGTATTCTTGCTAATCTGCTCATAATTTGCAGGCTCAGTTTTAATCAAGATGTATATTTTTATTCACAAATAATGAAAAATACATATTGTTCTTCGGTAAAACTGAATACACGAAATGATAGTTGAATATCAGAATAGTAGATATTATTTTGTAAAGGGGATTAATACTATTAGATTCTTGTTTTTGTTTGTTTTAGTGAGCATCTTGTTTTTGTCAACATATTATGATATTGCAGGAGCAGAGACTGTCATGTGCAAGAATGACAATTCTGACAAATCTTGCGAGGGGTCGGAGAGTACTGATGTTCTAATCGGGAATAAGAATTCTAATAGAATGAATGGCCTAGAAGGAACAGACTACATACTGGGATTATTTGGTAATGATTACCTGATTGGTTATAATGGTAGCGATACACTCGTTGGCGGCGCAGGTAACGATGTTTTGCATGGTGGGGGAGATAAGGATACTTTGATGGGTAGCACTGGAAATGATAATATTACAGGTGGTTATGGTGCAGACGAAGTGATAGGTGGTGAAGGTAACGATACTATATTGGGAGGTAATGGTCCCGATATCATCATTGCAGGACAGGGTGAGGACTTTATAGTGGGCGGACCCGGAATAGATGAAATAAGTGCAGGAGATGATGATGATAAAATTTATACTGCAAATAGAAACTCTACTGAATCTGATAACTCAATGGATATTGTACACTGTGGTGAAGGGGATGATGAAGTATGGATAAATACGAGTATGGACGAGGATGAAATCGGTAATGATTGTGAAATATTGCACGAAGGGTGATTCCAAATTCCCAAACTCGTGTATTCATTTTGCAACTAATGTGATTTAAAAAAACTCTATTTTCCTAAAAATCTTACTTTTAGATTTAATATATACGCTAAAAGGGTCTGAAATCTACGGTTCCTCGTATATCGAGAATATCAATTTGCTGTGAGATATTCAAGGCCTTTTCATTTTCCATCTCCTCATAACATCTACGATAAAATGGACAATTTGGACATTTGCTTGATTTCAAAGGCTCTGTCAATCGTGGAAGGACTGTCACGTCATGATTTTCAAGTGCATCTACAAGTATATTTTTTCTTAATACCATTTCATTTCTCAATATCTCTCTTGTGATATCATCTTTGGGAAGGTTTACAGACCAACTCTCTATTCCCGGCGATTTGGCATCATTTGATCTAAAATAATACTCTCCTCTTTCGTCTTTTTTGATCAATTTCAATTCCCTGATATTATATCTGATTGAAATTATGCCTTTTTCAATCCCAGTCATTACTAAATAGTAAAGTAGTTGTCTTAAATAGGAACGAAATGTATAATCATTAATATCTAGTCGCTTTCCGGTAACTGTATCTTTTAACTCAATTATTATGGTTTTGTCATCCGTATTATCCATTATGTCAGGATGAGCTACAATTCCATCCATTTGTAACTCAGACTGTGCTACACCAATTTTTGCAAGGTTCGTAATTGCATACTCGCTTGCTTCACCTCTAACGAAATGATGTATGGATTCGTCTGTGATAGGAGCTTCATCCGGATAGATTCGGGAATAGTACTGTTTTCTTATACAAGAGCTTGGTAATATATCTGAGACATGTATGGGAGCTGGTCCTACTCTTTCCTTTTTCCTCTCATCATATCTTGCCCTCAAGTTATCTCTTAGCAAATCTGTGAATTCTGAATCAGGTCGGATGACTATTGGCATTTCTTACAATAGATAATTAACATGACACATCTTAATACTTATTTTAAGCAGTCGAGCAGTCTGCTGAAAAATATTTTATATATTCCATATTTGGATTAGAACTTACGGAACAAACAGCTAAGGTATTGGGTATTGGAAGCAGTATGAGGAAGAATTCCTTTAGCACTAAAGCTCTACGAAGTGTACTTGAAATTATTTCCATGAAGTATAATGCTGAAATACGAATTGTGAACCTATTCGAAACCGAGTTGCCTATGTACAGACCTGGCATTGGAATTGAAAATGAAAATGTAAAAAAGGTTACATCTGAAGTAAATTGGGCCAACGTTTTTCTTTTAGCTTCTCCTGATTATCATGGGTCAATGTCAGGTACAATGAAAAACTTTCTTGATTTTTTCTGGAAGGAATTTGCTGGCAAAACTTTTGGATATATTGTCTCATCGCATGAGAAAGGTCTAACTGTCATGGATCAGATGAGAACGGCAGTTAGGCAGTGCTATGCTTGGAGTTTGCCATATGGAATTTCGATAAACGAGCGAGAAGACATGGACCAAGACGGCCAAATTGTCAATAAGCGATTACAATCAAGAATGGAGATTCTTGCCAGAGATCTGGTTGTCTATGGTGATCTAATTTATTCGCAATTTATGAAGGATAGAGATTCATCAGAACCCAATACATTTGCTCACTATTATGTCTAGAAGTTTGTGATCTTGTCCCAACTTTTCATGACTGTCTTGATAAAATAAAAAGACTAGACTATTCGGTTAACTTTGTTTAGGAATTTCTATTATAAACGCAAACAATGGAGGCTTGGGAGACAGAAAAATGCTAGAAATAAATCCTTCTTCCGCTTTACCAGGCAAGGATATTTTATCAACCTTTTTGGATATGCCATTTTGGATTTGGGAGCCTTGTTTACACAGAAACCAATACACAATGGAAGACGGTTACTGCTGCTTTAATCATATGTTGTCATTGCCTAGAAAGGATGGCGTTTCATATCCTCTGTTTAGATTTCAAAAAATTATTTTTGATGTGCTGGAACAAAATCCGAATGTTTGGATAAAAAAGGCAAGAGGACTTGGTCTGACCACATTCATTCTTAGATACCTCACTTGGAAAATCCTTTTTTCATCAGAGTTGGATCACAAATCGATATACGTTATTTCAGGAAACTTATGTAATTCTAATCATAAAATCGATGCAATGTTAAAGAAAGTATTTGAAAAAAGATTTCCATTATTAAAGTTAGATTCAAAATTCACTGATTTATGGCTAAAGAAAACCCGAATAAAAATTCTGGACCCTAATGAACTTAATGATTTTGCAACTTTTGATATGGCATATTTGTTCATAGACGAAGCAGATTTTTTGGATTCGTCAGAACAGATTAGGCTAGAACAGGCGATTTTATCGAGTTCAGTAAGAACTAATTACAAGACTATTATGATTTCGACGCCCAATCAGAGTGGAGGTTTGTTTGAAAAAGTAGAAAATGACACAACTTCAGGATATGCAAAATTGCATCTTGATTATAGATACGGAATAGGCACTCTCTATGATGATAAGTTGATTGAAACAAAGAAGTTAGAACCCGAGTTTGACAGAGAATATAAAATTATTTATAAATGATACCTACCATTAGTATGCATTTATTTTGAATTAACTGTTGTAGTATTCATATTTTTTTCTGATCAGTAAGAGAAGAGTATTTGATTTCAAAATGTATCTTGTTCATAAAATTATTCTAGAATTGAGATTCAATTTGAAAAAAATGTCCTTGAATAGGAACAACAATTTTCAGAATATTCAATCTGGAACAAAATGAAATGCTATTAAACAAAAAGGAATTCATATAGCTTGGCGATATTAATTTAAATACCATTTTCTGATAAACCAAAACCATTGCTGATTTCAGGACATAAATCTGATAAAGGACTAGTACGAGACAATAATGAAGACAATCTTTACTCAAATGACAAGTTAGGTGTGTATATTTTAGCTGATGGAATGGGCGGACACCAAGGTGGTGAGATTGCAAGTAACATTGCAGTTAACGCCATCGCAAAAATCCTGTCCAAGTTTGTTAGGGAGACCCGAAAGAAGAACATTGATGAAATTGTTTATACCGCCCTGCACAAGGCAAATGAGGAAATCATTTTACATAGAAAAAATGATCTTAATCTAATGAATATGGCCACAACCATCGTCGTTTCACTTTTTGTTGATGACGTTGTTAATTACATCCATTTAGGAGACAGCAGAACATATTTGTATAAAAAAGATGACAATCTGACACAATTAACCACCGACCACTCTTTGGTTATGGAAATGGTAAAGCAAGGGATAATCAGAAAAGATGAAGTTCGAACGCAGAGTTTACGTAATATTGTTACACGTTATCTAGGGGCCGCCAGATTGTCCATTCCTGAAGTTAACAAATGCACTGTTGAAACAAATGATTGCATTATACTTTGCTCGGACGGTCTTACCAATATGTTGGATGACAAAGAAATACTGTCTATATTAAGGAGTAATATTTCAATGGGTCCACAAGTTGTATGTAATTTGCTTGTTGATAGCGCAAATATGAAGGGTGGTGAAGATAATATCTCTGTAATTATAGTTCAATACAAATAGACATCCCGCACCAAGAAATTTTCCGGGCTGCGAAATATTTCCAAATTTCGCTCTTCAATTCTCAAGTGTACTATAACCCGGCCAAAATAATTCTAATTCAATCAATATCAACCTTCAGGCGATGACAACAGAGTAAATATATTTCCATCTAGGTCCTTTATAAGAGACATTGTACCACCCCATTCCTGTTTTTCTGGTTTTGTAATATTAACTCCCTTTGACTCAAGTTCTTCATAAGTGGATTGTATGTCTGATGTATAGAACCAAACTCCAGTGTTCCTTCCAATGCTTTTCTTGGCAATTTCTAATTCTTCAGGAGACATCATTTGTGAATTTGGTTCCATGATGCTTAGTGTCGATTCCGAGTCTTTGGGAGCGATCTCTATCCATTTTCCACCAAAAAAAGGAACATTTATTCTAATATCAAAACCAATTTTTTCTGTATAAAATTTTACTGCTTGAGCTTGGTCGGCTACCATTATAACTACACCGCCTATTGCATTAATCATTATTAATCTTATTGTGGACAAGAATTATTATAAAGTTGCCGCCGCCTGCATCTGAAATTCGACAATTCATATATCTTGGCCACCATGACAACGTAGCTAATTGCTATAATCCCTGAGTATTATTTTGAAGATTATTAATACTACTAATTGAACAAAAATAGTCTGGTTCTAAAAAATTATTAATTACCTTGTAGGAGGGTATAATACCGAGATAATATTGATGACAACGATTGTGAGAACTGAGAAAAATGATGATGTTTCCAAAGATGATGAGGATATTGAAGATGATTTCGAAGAAGATATAGAAGAGGATCTTGAAGATATTGAAGATGACATTCAAGATGATACACAAAGTGAACAATAGAATGCATTTCAAGTTCTAAATCAATGATGATTAATTTACTACACACTATGTTTTGTCCAGTTCGCTATTCAGACTATTATCGGATCCAATGGGGAAAGTGAACTATAACTATGGAATTACCTGATCCCAAAACGCAAGCACTGATTGTAAATCTCATTCTAAATAAGAGAACAGAAAAATCACTTCAATTACTTTCAAATTTTTATAGCATCCAAGCTCCAGAGGTTGTTGTTGGTACCCTTAAGGGTAAAAGAAAGACAGTGCATGCTGTTTATGTGGGGAATCAAAGGCGAATCTATGCTACAAATTCAGAGATATTTTATAATCCATTTGTCATTCTTCATGAGTTTTATCACCATTTGAGATTCAGAGGAATGGAACATAGAGGTTCAGAAAAAAGTGCGAATAAATTTGCCTTACATTTCATTAATTCATACCGATCCCAATTTGCAATAGGTACTAAATCTCAAACAAACAAAGCTAGAATAAATTAGAATTGATATAAATAAACAAAGTTAGAATTGTAGAAAGGTCAAATCAGTCAGGTGTTCGAGATGTTTCTTCGATACAGAATCTCCTATTTTCTTTAGTTCATTTTTTGCTTTGGATGAATAAGAAATATACAACTGTTCCATTTTGTCTATGAATTCAACTGATTGTTCATTGTTTCTCACCAAAATGTTAAACAACCTATCTTCGTTATTCCAATCCATGATGTCATCATGTATCTGATATGCTATCCCTATCAAATGTCCGAAACTTCCCATTGCACAGATTTCTTCATCATTTCCTCCTCCCAATATGGAACCTATTTTTGATGCGGCCTCAAATAACGAGGCAGTTTTATGTTCAATAACTTTAATGTAGTCATCGTCTTTTAAGGAA
>DATFEX010000056.1:0-10218 GCA_035250685.1 Nitrososphaeraceae archaeon
TGTTGCACAGTTATGCTTACTGTAGCTGTATTACTATCCGTAGTACCATCGTTTACCTTAAATGTAAACGAGTCTGATCCCACATAATCTGTTGCAGGAGTATAAGTACGACTTGCTGTTGTGCCTCCTGTAATAGTGCCATGAGTCGGTTGCGTTACTACTGTATACTGTAAAGGATCGTTATTTGAATCCGCCCCAACAAGTGTTATAGATTTTGGAGTGTTCATTGTAACTGCAATATTCTGATTGTTCGCCACAGGAGGTGTGTTAGAACCAAAGGGCAAGTGCAGAACTTGTTCAGCAGTATTAAAAGAACTACCTGAAAATGCATCTGCTACTTGTTGCGTTGTTAGGTCATCATTCCATACTCTGACTTCATCAACCTCACCAGTAAAGAAGTTTCCTGGTGGAGTAACCCTGGAGTTTGCTCCTATCCTTACTGGTTTTGTTCCTGAAGTTTCAGGGGATGCGCCTGATGTTGATTTTGTACCAACCTGTGCTCCGTCAACATACAAGATGACAGTAGAACCTCCATATGTTACTACTGCATAGTGCCATTGACCATCATTGTATGTATTAGGCGAAGTAACAAAGTGATCAGCTCCACCACTGACTGATTCAAATCCTGCTTGTATTCTCTCCGCAGATGTCATCCATATACCGTAATTCATATTCTGACCTGAACTGTCACTGCCGATGCCGCCCTTGTTCACAATGTAGCCACTAGTTCCTAAGTTAGTCGAAGTCTTAAACCAGGCCGCAACACTAAATTGGCCAAGTTGTAACGCACTTGTACTAGGTACATCTTGATAATTTGATCCACTCAATAGTAGACCTGGAGAGTAATGATAATCTCCAAATTGAGTAGAAGATATTCCAAAGATATCCATCTCAGTTATTGACGCCCAATCATTCTGAGTGTTACCATTTACTGTTACCCTGATATATCTAGCATCCGTAGAAGAAAATGTGTATTTTTCGGAATTTAGTGTAGTGCCGCTGCTTGTTCCAGTGGAAACAGTTGAAAATAAAGAGCCATCAGTTGATACGGTAATGACAAAATTACTAGTTCGCTGGTTTCCGGAATACCAAGCTATATCTACGCTACAAATGGTACTAGTCGACCCTAAATCTACTTGGATCCAAGATCCAACTCCCAGATTTGACCATCTTGTATTAAGATTGCTATCTAGTACGTTCTGTGGAACATTGCCGTCATTACCATTTGCAGAAACGTTGCTCACGGGGAGATTATTGTTACAAGTTTGTGCAAAAGCACTATTTAGAAAAGCACCATTCATTTCTGTGGCAGAAAAGAATAGTATTACCCAACTAATTAGCAGAATCGTAAAATTAAAATTCCTTACATTCTGAAACGGAGAAATCCTGCTAAAGATCAACTATTAGGGCAATAATACATTCTGTTTAATAAGAATTCTTCTTTTTGCGCTCTTTATATGCAGTCTCAGATGTATCGGAGGCGACAAATACGTATTTTATTCCCATTGTCCTGAGAGACTCATTTAACATTGAATTCATTCGTTCAACGTCATTTTTTACCTTTATCTCGGGATACTTATTCGTGCTAGCAACAACATACTGAAAGTCATCTTGTTGATATTTATGAATTTCATAGATTACACCCATGTCTGAATTTCTAAATAATCTACTAATCTTATTATGGTCCAAAAATATTTGACAAGAATATAAAACTACGTTGATATGTTATTACACCAGGTATTTCAGATTACTCTCATTACCTCATTGTAAATACCTTCTCATTCAAAAGTCCAATATCTAATTGAGTTGTATATATGGTCCATTTTTTTTTAACCAATATCTACAATCCTTGTATGCTGGAAATGCTTCTTCTACCAGTCTCCAGAAATGTTCTGAATGATTGAATTCAATCAGGTGTATTAGTTCATGCACTATTATGTAATCAATAATATGAGAAGGAAGCGCAGAAAGCAACAGGTTAAAACTTAGGTTACCATGTTTAGAACAACTACCCCATCTTAATTTTTGATTCTTTATCCTTACCTTTCCATAGGATATTGACAACTGTTTTCCAAATAGAGGAACTTTAGTATCCAGTATTTTCTTCGTTTGTTCGTGATACCAATTTTTGATGCTTTCTTTGTGTTTCCGCCTATCTTTCACATGAATTGTGATTCTCATGAGGTTTTCAGAGAAAACCGAATATTGTGAGGAATCTTTGATAAATTGAATCTTATATTTTCTTCCAAGATATGTAAGTTCGTCTCTTTGAAGCGGACCATGATCTAAACTGCTATTTAGTTTCAAATAATATTTTGTTTTTTTCAAAATCCATTTATTATTAATACTTACAAAATTTCTTATCGATTCAATCTTTTCATTCATTGATGAGAGAACAGATATCCCTTGGCGATCTACAGTTATACACAAGCGTTTACGTCTTTTACTTCTAATCAACTTGATACATGCAATACTACTATCGGAAAGAGCAACGTTTATCCATGATTCAGAGTTCAAATTAACTAGTCACTAAGTTATCAATGCATTTACTATTTATTTTTTTGATAATAACTATGTTGACTTATGCAAAGGTCTTTGGAGTAATACAATACAAAAATGAAATATCAAAAATTCTATGAATCAAGTATTGGCATTGTGAAACCAATTTTTCATCCAAATGTGAATGTATAAATTCTAAATCCACTTCCACTTACATCAATTTCAATCTGCTGGTTTCCATACTCCTGGTTATTTCCAATATTGTATAGTCTTTGACCATTAATAGCTAACTTCCCTTCAGTATCAAGATCATTTCCACTGTAGGGATTGCTTGTCTGACTATTGTTTCCAAATTCCATGACACTTATCTCCCCTCCTCCACCTGCAACGATATTAACAGATTTGGCCGAATAGTCGAGGACGATTTTGCCCTCATTACCTACTAATTCCATGCTGTCTGCATTATTTCTCCAGCTTCCTTCAAGGTAGATGACATTGGGCTTGAGCTTTGAGGAAGGTAGTGTATAATTTACAACTTTATCTGGATCGAATCCTTCACTGTTTCCAAGTTCAGACCTGGCATATTGGTATCCAAAGTATAATTCAGGAGTTTTGATTTGATTGAAATCAACTGATTGTGAGTCAGGAAGACTTAGATTTGTTTCATTAACACTTGTTAGAGAAATCCTTTGTTGACCTTCGCTTTCTGCCAACAAATTTCTTATAGCATTTTCAGTTTCCACATATCCTCCCTCTCCAATATGATCGTATCGAATATATCCTTCCGAATCAATTAGATATTTCCTTGGCCAGTAACTGTTCTGAAAAGCGTTCCAAGTTCCCTTATCATTATCCAACAACACAGGATACTCAATTCCAAACCTCGTTACGGCTTGCTTAACATTATCTACGTTCTTTTCAAACTCAAATTCGGGAGAATGAATTCCTACAATAACAAGTCCCTTGTCAGAGTATTTTTGATTCCAATCAACAAGATAGGGTAATGTTCTTATGCAGTTTATACAACTATATGTCCAAAAATCGACCAAAACTACTTTCCCCTTTAAATCTGATAGTTTGGTCCCATTCGAGTTAATAAAAGATGTAACACCCTGAAATTCAGGAGCCTTTTTGAATTGTGATTTATCAATAAGTGTTAATGTACTTGATGTTCCATTCTTGTTATCTTGAGTTATACTTCCAACTGATTGTTGATTTAGTTCAGGATTATTGAAATAAACTGCAAATCCTACAATAAGGGATACAACAGCCACTCCAGTCAATAATGCACTAACGTTATCCTTATTCAATCATGTTCCCCTTTCAATACTAATAATCTCATTAGCGAGAGGGAAATTACCTAGGATACTGAGATTGTTAGTAAATACTAATATTCCAAGTATTATGAGCATGATCCCCATTGCCGGATTAAAGTATTTCAAATGTTTTACCATTTTCCTAATAATCGTTGTAGCCTGTGAAAAGAACAAACTTGTTATTAAAAATGGTATACCCAGACCTAAGGAGTATGCCAACAATGAATTGTATGCAGCTCCAGGGGCTGTAGCGGCCAATGTAAGTGTACTACCTAAGATAGGACCAACACATGGAGTCCAGCCTGCCGCAAATGCGCATCCGAATACAAATGAAGTGATGTAACTGGTCTTAAATTTAGGAATAGAAGAAATCTTTTTTTCAAAATTTAGGCCTCTTAACCTTGTCGAAAGTATCAGATAGACACCAAATCCAATTATGACTAGCCCTCCGACGGAAGTTAAAACATTTTGAAAGCCTATTCCAACGTTCATCAAAACACTATTTAGAAATACACCTAATACCGCAAAAACAAGCGAAAAACCTAGAACAAAATAGACTGTATTTAGAAAAATGTTTAATCTGGTCGCTCTTCTTAATCTGAGTGATTGTCCTGATGAATCTTGAACCTCATTGAGGGTGGTTCCTGATAGATACGAAATGAATGCAGGTAAAATTGGTAAAATACATGGTGAAAAAAAAGATCCTGCACCTGCTAGGGCAGAAATTAGGATGCCAGAATCGACCATGTAAATAGTAACTTTATTTTGAATTAATACTTTTGTCCATATTGGATCCAGATCTATTACAAATTAAGAGCGAGATGTTATCTATCGAATTGCAACAAAAAAAATCTAGAATCTGAAAAATTGAGAATTGAAAATGATGCAGTTTATTTCTTTATCTCGGTGAGTCTAAGCGCATCTAGATCTTGCTGCGTCTCCATTGCGTTCTTGTTTCCATAGACAATTAATATTCTGTCATCTTCATTAAAGACATAGTTTGCTATTGAGTTTGTTTTATTACCATTAATATAGAATTCTAGATTTGAATTCCCATCATTGCAATAGCTTGTTTTATTTTCAAGAGTAAAGCAATTGTCAGAGACATTCATGCCCACGCTAGAAAAGAATTCGCTAACTGGTACGCCGGTCGCATGTCTATGTAAAGTATTCCCATCATTGTTTTCCACATGCATGTACTGGGATCTCACCTGGTATTTTTGTTGACTAAAATCCCATTTTTCACCATTGATCTTTACTGCAAATGCTGCATGTACGTGATCAGAACCAAGGGCGCCAAAATTTTGACCAGGTCTTTCCATTTGACCAGAATACACAGTTACCGCATAAGCCATTATTCCGATGAGCACTATAACAGCAGGAATTACTATCATCAAATTCCTGTTTCTTCGCTTGCGAGTTACCGCAAAGTAGCTTCTGTCATCTCGCTCCTTCCTTTGATTGAGAGATTTGTCTTTATCTTTTTTCGTATTATTGTCCTTCTTCTTATTGTGCTTCATTCTTAACCACTAATCAACGATTTATTCATAGAGACTTTAATGGATAATTTAAAGAAATCTTTATCAGAATTCCATAGAGCATGTGAAATGGGGGGAATCCTGTGATTAACCACTTATTGACTGATATCGATCTTTTTGAATTTCTCTGGTAATTCCGGGTTCCCATAATCATTAGAATATGCAGAATACACCTTTATTTTTTCGCCATGCTTGATTTCATATGATCCTATTAGCCTGATATTATTCCTATATTCTTCGTACAGTGGTTTTAGCTGCATTGCAAAGTTTTCTGCAATAAGGATGTGCCAGCTATCACCAAGGTCCATTACTCTTCTTGCCATTATTATTCCAGGACCCCAAACATTCAGTCTATTAGATATATCGTAAACGGTGAATACTGGTCCAGAGCTTAATCCAATCCTAACTTTGATTTGTTTATCATGGGCTATTCGTTTGTTATATTTGCGTAGAAATCCGTGCAGCTCTACACTAAGTTTGTAGGGTAATTCAGGATTATTCTCATAACCTATCGCCATGCCGTCTCCAGCAGGAAGAATTATTTTTAGGTCGTCAGAGATCTTTCTAAATGAATTACACGAACTGATAAATTCGTTAAGCCTTACAATTTTCTCCTTTTGCCTATGAACTGCCAACTCCGGATTTGACAACCCTACTATATCAATAAAACAAAAATTATAGTTCAAAACTTCATATTTTGGATCAAGATCCTTAAAAACAGACATAAATTTTCTATACGTTATTGCGCAATCTTCTGAATGAAAGGGTAGGTCCAGATAATAAACCGGTACATGTTGGATGACTCTCCCATCTAGTGTGCATTTGAGCAGGTCATCTGCAAATGTAAATCTTCCATTTTTGTCAATACTGAATTGTATCCACGTTGGTTTTGTCATTGCGTGACCTGCCATAGAAAGTAATCTGATTTTCCTTATCAATGTGTCATTTGATTCTTCAAATTTCATTTCCACTATCCCATCACAAAAGGAAATGATGGATTGGTATTCCGTTGATACCGGTGAGTCAATAGTAAAGATCCCAATAGTTTTACTTTTTTTCAATTGGAGAACTAGCCGTGCCAAGAACTTCTTGATGGAGCTTACCTCATAGATGTCACAAAAATAATTCAATGAATCCATGACAAAATAAATGAAATCGCCATCATCTTCAATCGGAGAACCACTCTTTGACACATTCATGTCCTGCGATTTTGCGGTTGGAATATCTGAAAGATATGAAGTTATCTTCGTCAAAGTCTCTTGTAGCGATTTTTCATCAGGAGTATCGTATAAGAGAACCGGATTTACAAATAGAGGTTTGAATTTTGTGTCCTTTGAGTTGAGTAGTTCAATTTTATCTTTATCTGTAATTTTGGAAGAAATAAGAATACATCTTTTTTGATTCACCAATCCCTCCTCAAGAAATTCTCTGCAATAATCTCTCTTTCCTATTCCTGGCGGACCAGACAGAAGAAACAAAGTTGGTGATATGTGTTCATCCCCATCTGTGAGTTCTGCCAGTCCTGGAATTGCCATTTTGGATATTATATCAGTCAGGATTAACATATCAATATTTATATTTCAACGGTAAATTCCGTCTATTTCAAAAACATGTGACGTCAATTGCTTTTAAATTTTACCAACAGTTACAAAGGTTAATTATTTATTATCTATCTTTTCAAAATATCATTGTTCCTTATCAATCTGATGGGAGAATTGGTTTATCTGCTGCATAACTCGGTAAAGCAACCTCCCATCAGTTTTTCCTTATATATTACATATTATACTTATCAAACCTTTCCAAGTCTTTCCTACTTCTACCTTCTTTCCTAGACTTGGAACAATTATCACAACAAAATTCTACAAGTTTGGCATCTTAAATATCATAAGTTATTTTTGTGGTAGGAATGTCCATACAAGGAGTACAGATACCACCTACATACTTTCTTATCAGAGTTTGTTTGAAACAACCTATTGTTTCTAATTCTCTATCAGCGATTTTAAATTGTGTATTTGTTGTGAGAAAGGGTGGTCAGGATATCCAAGTACCGTTAGAAATTCCTTCTGGGCAAATTGGATATCACAATAACACGGGATGGATGTCATAACATCTATTCCCGTATCTAAACTCAATTTCTTTATAAAATCATCTGCCACTGGAGTCAGTGTCATAATATTTTCTTTAGAATTATTGGTATGAGTATCACCAATTTGTTGGTACGGTATACAGTAACCTGCTATTCTGTTAAGTAAAAGATAATACTTAGTATTACCCTGTTCCTTAAATTGAGCCAATATTTCATTAGCAATCATCTTTGTGCCACCGATATCCATATCTCCCATCTTTAATGTTAAGAACACAATATCCGATAATGCTAAAGCGTTTATTGCCCAAAATCTAATCCCGGGACTTGAATCCATGATAATATAATCAATATCGTTTTTTTCAATTAACTCTTCTCTAAAGTTAATGAATCTCTTTAGCATATTCATTCTGTTCTTATCCTCTTTGACACCTTCTATCTTCAGAATATCCTCTCTTTTTGGGCTTGAAAAACAACCAATAATCTTTCCGCTCAAAGAACCCTTGTCTGAAAACTGGGATATTGGCGTAACCTGAACCAGCAGGTCATCTACTCCACAAGCACCAACAATATAATCATTAATAGTATTTTTGATTCTATTTTGGACGATATCACCGAAATAAGCGTGAAGGCTAGGAGCATAAACATCAATGTCCACGATACATACGTTGTTCCCTTTCTTGGCCAACAATGCGGCCAAGTTAGCAGCTAGAGTTGTTTTTCCAGTACCGCCCTTGTATGAGTGAAAAGTGATAACCTGCTTCAAAGTATATCAAAATGATGATAAATACATGTTAATATAGATATATTTATAATTAAACTGAAAAAACAGTAGGTTTTATTAATTAAAAGCATTTTTATCTTTTAAGGTTTACCAACGAAAAGAAGGGTTATTTCATGTTGTCTTATGGCCCTCTGTTCACTGTGTTCACGTGTTAACGCTATTCGTTTAACAGCAATGATGTTTAGGCTTTCCCGTCGAATTTTATATTTTTTAAATCATATTTGAATACGCTGAAATAACCTAGAATTGATTCTGGCATCAATGGAAGATGAATTTCAATAGACCTCACTAAACAGTCCCTTGATTTAGCATCTTTTACATAAAGTTCCATTGATTTCTTGTCGGCTGAGTAACTAAAAATGATTTTTCCACCATCAGCATCACACATACTTTTTGCAGTAGTTTCTATTGCCCTAGTCCAATAAGCAAGTTGTTCAGGACTAACGACAATCTTATCAAGAGTTTTTAGAATTTCTTTGATATTTCTATCCAATTCTAAACCTCCATTTTTTTTTATTTTATAGATAAACTGTTTAAAAAACTTTTTCTCATAAGATGTCACTCTAGTAAATTACCATATGTTTAAATTCGGATTGAAAATATGCAACATCAAACCATTATAAAATATTCTGGCAAGTACGTTTTATGGCGTGGCGTCCTGATGTGCCAATGCATGACATATGCCTTAATTGCGGTCATAAAAAACAAGATCATAACCCTCCTCCCGACTCGCGTTGCAATAAAGAATATTGCGGATGTATAAGTTTTAGGACAACTTTTCTAACATATTAAATTCGGTATAACGACTCGCTTGACTCCCTCCCCTCATTGGTGACTTGGATATTAAATAGATTAATTTACCAAGATGGTTATGGGCCGAACTGTTCCCGCATATAGACTTGCATCAGAAAGAGAAAGAAGAAAGTGGAAAGTATTCAGAGAGCGATTGGATAAAGATGAAAGAAAACTATTTGATGAAATGATGTTATATCCTCGTTTGTATAATGTTGCTGGAATAGGGGCGTGTAAACCTGTCTTAATTCAATCGATGCTCATGTCCATAATATTCGAACATTATAAGCAATTAAAAAGAATAGGTTTGCACTAATAAAGTAAAATGTCCAGGGTGTGGAACATACTAATGAGCCACTTTCATTTAAAACACTGTCATGATTCTTTGCGATTTTCTTAACCTGAGGGGAGGGACAATGTTGAACTAAACCTCCCACCAGATTAAGTAATCTGTATGAAAATACATAAAACAGGTTAATATTAATTTTGAATCTTTTTTCCTATATTTTTTTATCGAATTTCATATTCGTAATTAACTGCACAAATGAGAATAATGTTCTGCTCCTAAATTCAGATTAAATGAAGTAAATATGGCTCTATCCTATTCTTAGAACTTATCTTACTCAATCTACTTATACTCTACTTGGTATCATTTTTCGAGAACAAACCTTGACCACAAAAAACATACCAATGATTTTATTGTTGTCCATAGGGATGTTGACTGCACTAGGAACTACAACTGTATCACAAGTAGCACCGGTATTTGCAGATGATGATGACGACTGTGAAGACAATGGTGACAATAGTTGTAACGAACAAGAACAAAAAACGAAACTCGAAAACGACTGTAAGATAGTCAATGAGATCGAAAATGATGATCGCAGTGATGAAAACAGAAATGGTGAAATTGTTAACGGGGACGTAATTTGCAATATATCGACAGTCTCTGAAAGTGATGATCCCGTTACTAATGAACCAGGCGATATCGTGATTTGTCATAGACCACCAGGTAACATTGAAAATGAACAAGAATTGAGTCTTACTCAAGAGTCTGCGGACAGTCACCTAAATAACCATCCAGACGATACACTTGGCCCGTGCCCAGCGGATGTCTTCGCATCACTACCTTAAGACTATGAAAATTCAATAAAACTAATGTGAAGTCAGCACCTACCTCTTTTTTCTTTCGTTACTACATACTTGATA
>DATFEX010000057.1:0-2696 GCA_035250685.1 Nitrososphaeraceae archaeon
AGCTTCTACAAGATTACTTGCTTGGTTTTCTAGCACAGTCATTATTTCAGCATCGTTGGCGCGAACCCATGATAGCCAATCTCCAGTCAAGGCGACATCTTAATTACTATCTTGATTATAGAAACCTTTCGTCTATCATGCTTTACACTATGAATACTCTTTAACCTATAGCTTGTAGGGATTTGGCAGTTGTCCTTACTGTGGGCTTGAAATTATGGTGATAGACCCAAGAAACGTCAATGAACGGGAAAAGCGTATAGAATTGTAATTGATTGTATAGCTTTTTTTGAGCACAAGAATTCCGATTCATATGAGATAGTTTCATCAAATAAAAACGAAGTATGATTTTTTATTCGAACTTCTTTTCTTTAGCATTTTTACTGTAAACCAAACTACGAATGCTACAATGACACAAGCTGTTACCAGCTCAAGATATATTGAATAATTATCAATATCCGCCCATTTGCTTCCAAGTTGGATTCCAATATAGGTGAAAATCGTATTCCAAATTACCGATCCAATAAAAGTGTAGATTGAATACTTGAAGAGATTCATTTTTGCAACTCCGCAAGGTAAGGAAATATATGTTCTTATTGCAGGTAATAACCTTCCCAGAAATGAAATTTTGTCACCATATTTCAAAAACAACTTTTCAGTATATTCCAGGTGATGCTCCTTGATAAAAAAATACTTGCCAAATCGCAAAATAAATAATCTGCCAAATTTTAGCCCAATATAATATGTAATTATAGATCCTATCACATTCCCAAATGATCCCGCAAGAATTAGGCCAATTGGTTCGAATGTGCCTGTTGTAACCAGATATCCTGAAAAAACCAGAATAATTTCACTTGGGATTGGAATCATTGCACTATCTAAAACCATCAAAAATATGACTCCAGGGTAGCCTAGATTTGATATAATCGAAGTAACAAAATCTACAAGCGGCTTAAGGATCTCAAAGAGAACTGACATTTACATCTTTTATAACAAATGCGCTAAATATCTCTTTTCAAATTGCATTTTTTTGTGTTTCCAAACTATGGGTCACAGTTGTAATAGGCTAATATTATGTTTTTTCTCTAGATTATTTAAAAAAGTAATTATCATTCTTTGCGCTTTATGTTACCACCTGTAATAACTAAATTCTTGAAATAAACAAGGGTCTTTTAATCTCAGAGATATCATTACAAAACTTTTTGAACATGTACAACAAAATGGAGAAAAAAATGGAAGCGTCCTTAAAAACATTTAATTTATTTCAAGTCCTCAATTAGAATTTTAAACATATTCAGTATATCATCACTAAGGTTAGGTGAAGAAGGTTGGGTATCGTTTTTAATTACTGTTGAAGATGGTTGAGGTATATTTGTAATATTGTCAGACACCTTAAACTCGGATGGTTGCCGCTGATTAGTTATGTTCTGCAAAATTCTTGAAATTCCAGTATCTGCGTTAGATATATTCTCCTTTGTGGCTTTAATTATGACACTGAACGAAGATTCTGCTAAATTCCCTGATTTGTCAGTTGCAGTACAGGTTACATAATTGGTACCCAATGGAAATATGCTTCCGGAAGGTGGATAGCAAATCGGAATAGTATTACCATCAATAATATCTGAAGCATTTGCATTGTAAGTTACTCAGGTGCCTTGTATATCATCTGCCTCTTTGAGTATGTCGTATGGAGCCTTAAATTCAGGAGGCAAAGTATCCTTAACTGTTACATTAAAAATGGCATAACTAACCAGATTAGTTTGGGTTTCTGTGGCTGCACAAAGAACCATAGTTTTTCCCATTGGGAAGGCACTCCCGCTAGCAGGACTGCAGTAAACGGGAATATTATCAGAAGTGATACTGTTTGCAGTGACTTGGAAATTGACTTGAGTCCAAGAAGATCCCGTGGCTCGCGCAATAATGAAAGGAGGTGTTTTGATTGCTGGAGGTTACGGACTTGCAGTTTGAGGTAGTTGACCAAAAGTTCTAATTAATTTAAGGTCTACACATCCTGTGAGATGGAGTTTTGATAAGAAATATCAGTAATAGATATTAAATCATTTTGAGATCTTCCTTGTATTATTTTGATTATTATTAGTAGCGTTCTAATTTTGTTTTTTGTTCTAGGTGTTGTATTATCTAGTAGTACCTTCAAAAGCTCGCATGCATCGACTAGTGAATCTATTGAGGACCAGCCCATCCACGGGGTCGTCATGAAAGGGGCTTTCGTCAGCATGAAGCAGAATAACAATGTGTTGCCTTCACCTCCTGATAATTACATTGAAGATAGTTTGAAGATGATTTCCGGCGCGGGCTTGAATCATGTCAGATTTGTATTCTATTGGGAGGCATATGAAAGGGATCCCGAGGCATTTATGAGTGAAATAAAATCGGTGGCAAATGCAGCAGACAAGTATGGACTAAAAATTATTTACGATAATCATCAGTGGCATACCTCTTCATGGTTTGAGGTAAAAGCAACAGGTTTTCCCTGGTCTTTACTAGAACGCAATTCTGAGTATACCAGAGGAGGTGGAGGTAATACTCATGATAAAGCGGCACAGGAATTTTGGGCAGACTGGTGGGACAGGTCTGTCGATGGTGATGATGGAAAAGATGGTTGGACGTTGATGGCAGAATTTCTCAAGGAAATAGTGTCGACAGTTGATAATCATTCAAGTACTTTAGGATATGAGATC
>DATFEX010000058.1:0-4196 GCA_035250685.1 Nitrososphaeraceae archaeon
ACAAGTACAGCAAGTCTCTTCATAGTTCTCGATTCTTTTCCTGGCTTTTGTGCATATGTTACTTCAAAAGGCAATGTCGTATCGTCTTCAACCATTTCTTTAAAGTAGAAATGCGAAGTATAAAAAGTTGATGTAAAAAAATTGGTAATTAAATCAAACTGAAAGAAATGATACCTCTTTTGATATAATTGACTTTATGAGGACACAAAACAAGTTTGGAGTTTGATGCCAAAATTGCTGAAGGCCAATTTATGGATAAAGTGAGTGATAATATGGAATTTCCCCAATGTGACCTGAAATTAGAGGAATTCTTATACTTGACATCGTGTAGAATATCTTGTTCGTTGTTCTGTAAATGGAAATAATTATGACATGAATGCATGAATACTGGAAGCTTACATCGGGAGAAATAGCGGAGTTCAGTATTTGATTTGAGTCAAGATGACTCAGGAGTTCGCTAAGCGAATTGATATTCACATGGGCTAGACTCATCCTATCTATTAAACCGGTATAGTAATTTGTGGGATTAACTACTGTAACGACTATGAATATGATAATTAAAGGATTAATTTATGGTGCTGCTGCTTCTACGCTCATAGCAGGAATATTACATTTGGCTCTTGTTCCAATGTATCTCGGTCAAATGACAACTCAGGTAACTGTATTCTTCATAGCTTCTGGTCTGGCTCAGCTTTTCTGGATTTTGCCCACTGTCAAGAAATTGATAATGCCCTGGTATTATATCGGTATAGGTGGAACGATAGTCTTGATCGTGTTATGGATAGTATACATACCTGGAGGTGGACATTCAATAGATTTTATGAGTGCTGCTATCGAAGCTTTCCAAATAGCTTTTGTAATTTTGAGTGTATTAATAATTAAGAAAAGTAAACAAGAATCGATCAAGTCTAGGATGTAATATTACATCTTTACTCTGTGTTGAAACATACCTAAATACTATTGAAATTGAAAATTTCCGAATCTTATTAAAGGTATTATTTCAATCTAGAATGAATTATTAAATTCGGTAAAATTGATTATTCCCTAAGAACCGTCTTCAAGGATTGATAAGAAATTTCCAGACGGATCTTTGAACCATGCTATCTTAGGTTTCCCCTGAAAAACTCCCCTGCCATCCGTTTTTAGGTCACCCTTATCATATATTTCAAAACGAATTCCCATCTTGGTCAGTTCATCTACTTTTCTATCAACGTCGTCAACTACAAAATTCAGTACAGTAAAAGTCGCAGGAATATGATCTGTTTTGGGATAAATGAATACATTATTAGATCCTTGAGTCTGCAAGCTTAACCCTTCATCTGACTCTGATATCCCTAGTCCCAAAGTTTGTCCATAAAACTTCTTTGTCTCATCTAAATCCTTAACTGAAAAACTGGAAAAAGCTTTTGTGTTTTTAAAGACCATATACAAAGATTAACAAGAATAATTATTAAGAGTTATACAATTTTGCATTGATTCAGGCAGTGTCAGATTCCTGTAGATAATTGTTGAGAATGGAACACAACTCATGAATTAAAAATGCATGTTCTATCAACACCTACATGCTAATAGTTTTAAATTGATAGAACCATATTAGAATCCAACAAGATAATGACCAGGACTGGTAAACAGATACTTCCAATATTATTAGTAAATTTCACCGGTACTTTAGGATTTAGTATTGTTTTACCCTTTTTAGTTTTTTTGGTAATGGATTTTGGAGGAAACGCTATTGTTTTTGGAATACTCTCTGCAATGTACCCTACCTTCCAATTGATAGGAGCTCCAATGCTAGGCAGATGGTCTGATATCTATGGAAGAAAAAAGATTCTGCTAATTAGTAATGTAGGAACATTTTTTGGATGGTTACTGTTCCTCTTTGCATTACTTTTACCAATCTCAAATCTTTTTGATGTTAGCTTTTCTTTGATTGGAACTTTTGTTATTACATTACCTCTATTGATGCTTTTTGTTGCAAGGGCTATTGATGGAATTACAGGAGGTAACGTGTCTGTTGCTAATGCTTATCTTGCTGACATTTCGTCAAATGAGGACCGGAGCAAGAATTTTGGAAAGATGGCGATATCGTCTAATTTAGGATTTATTATAGGTCCTGCGCTGGCAGGGGTATTGGGTGGAACTATTTACGGAGAAATTTTGCCGGTACTGGCTGCAATACTTATTTCCTTAGTTACTTTGATCGTAATACCGCTTACACTAAAGGAATCTAAACGTCTATCAAGTCGAATGCAGATTTTTGAAAGAGGTACTGTCAGAAAGGTTTTTGCTCATGAATGTAAGGACTGTTTTGATTCTAGAGAGAATAATAAGCTAACATTCAAAGAGGTCCTCAAGTTAGAACATATTCCATTCTTACTTTTAGTTTATTTTTTCATTTTCCTTGGATTTAACATATTCTACACGTCATTTCCAATCCATGCGGTAGCTGGATTAAATTGGTCAGTAACACAAATTGGAATATTCTTTGTAGTACTAAGTGGAATTATGGTTGCAGTACAAGGTCCAGTTTTACGTAAGGCCCTCACAAGATTTTCTGAGCAAAAACTCGTAATACTTGGTAACATGATACTGGGCATAAATTTTCTCTTATTCATTTCTAACAATGTTATTTTATTGTATGCTGCTGCTGTATTATTTGCAATTGGTAACGGTCTTATGTGGCCGTCTTTTATGTCTATTCTTTCCTATCGTGCAGGAACAACTCATCAGGGGGCAGTACAAGGACTCGCAGGCAGTTTTGGGAGCTTGGCAAGTATCATTGGATTGACTATTGGTGGAATCTTGTATAGCTTATTTGGATCAACAACTTTTCTTGTTAGTGCTGTAGTAATATTTGCAGTTTCCATATTGTCCTTTAGACTTTTAAAAATGAAATAGTATACCTAATTGATTGTCTAAATAATAAAGTTAGATTTAGATGGTGTTTGTTCTAGTCCTGAAGATTGCTTACTAAAATCGTCTGAGGATTTGACCTTTGCAAATCGTAACACTCTGGGCATGTCATACTTCCGAACCAGTACTTTATCGAACTTGTTTTCTTTTCACATAATTCACATCTTGCAAAGTTAAACATTTAGTTGATATTAGATATGATGTTATATAAAACTTTTCTAGTAGATTTTCATTGATGGAACTCAAATTTTTTCCAAAGAATTTTAAAATGGTTATATTTGGTGTGCATTACCATACTACGTCTTTCATAACCATTACATTAGACTATGTGTACAATGACAAAAACTAGTGAAAATCTCTATCTGCCGGTACGCTCGCGTCGGATTTGATTTCTTTCGAATCTTATTAGGGCCGTTACTCTTGCCAATATTGGTAAATGCGTCGAAGAATTATTCTTCTTGATACGCTCTTGTTAAGGCGTCGATGTCGAGCTTGCTCATTTGTAGCATTGCTTTCATGACTCTTTCCGTTTTCTTTGAATCTTTATCTTGTAGCATCTTTATCATAGTGACCGGAACGACTTGCCATGAGACTCCATATTTGTCCTTTAACCATCCACATACTTGGGCATTTTTATCACCGCCCGCACTAAGTTTATCCCAGTAATAATCAATTTCTTCTTGCGTATCACAAAATATCTGAAACGAGATAGCTTCGTTAAACTTGAATATCGGCCCTCCATTCAGTGCCAAAAATTTCTGTCCCTCTATTTCAAAATCAATTGTCATTACACTGCCTTCCTTTTTCTTGTGGATCTCATAACCTTCTTTTCCATATCTAGTAACGTTACCAACTTGTGAATTTTTAAATATTGAGGTATAAAAATTAACTGCCTCCTCAGCATTATCATCAAACCATAAGCACGGACTGATTTTTTGCATTCTAGTGTTATTACCCACTCATACTATAAATATATACACTAAATGGAATGAATGTCCAAACTTAAATTCCAATATGTGTTTTTGAAGTCTTAAAAATATTCATGTAAGTCTGATTTCACTGTACAATATACAATACATTCAATTCAGGACTTTATGTCTAATTTGTTCTCCTGTATGAAGGAGTCAGGCTTGAAGGCGTTTAAGAAAAATGGAGCCCCCGAAAAAGATAGTGGCGAAACTGGTCCCTGAGTCATAAATGAGTATTTTCTGCTCTTCGAACTAAACGAACTTGCCGGGTCAGTAAATGTCCTATACAAATCGATAGCTTTTTCATCCGACACA
>DATFEX010000059.1:0-14463 GCA_035250685.1 Nitrososphaeraceae archaeon
GTCAAAGAGTGAGAGACGAACTTATGGTTTATGAACTGGCAACAAATCTAAAATAAATAGGCTTTAGGCAAAATTTATGCACAAAGCAATATACTGATACTCAATATAGTAAAGATAGGTCGGGTTCGGTGGGATTCGGACCCACGACATTTTAACCCTGTAAAGACTGGTTAAGAGCCAGACGCTCTACCTGGCTGAGCTACGAACCCATAAAAGTTGTGTGTTCAGGTTGTGATATTTAAATTAAACTTGAAATAAGTAGAAAAGCAACTTCAGACCAGGACTTACAGTAATTATCAAGATTCCGAAAAATGGATTTTGATGGCTAAGCCTTGTTCTATTGGTGGGCCACTTTTGGAACTTGATTATCTTTTATTATCTTGATGATGGTTTCTGATACAGAAAGTTTTGCTTTTTCTTTTTCTTTAAGAATTTCTCGATATGCATCGAGGGTTATGTAAACTGGTATTGAACCTGTCCCTTCTAGAAGTGCCTTTACTCTGTACAAGCCGTTTTCAATTCCTCGTTCAGCAATTTTTTTGAGTTTTATTTTGTCAATAAATCCTCCCAATGGGCCCATCGGCATATCATAATCTACTTTTATGCTTGTTTTGGTTTCCTTTTCTCCTAAAGGTTCAAAATTTACTGTGATTATCCAAGTTTTGAATGGTCCTTCGATCATTTTGGCCACGATTTTGCGGTGAGGAATGTATTCTGTAGTCTCACAATCCCACTCTAATCTCTTCCCGTCGAAATCTCCGCTTATTCTGAATATTGTGCCAACTCCAAATCCATTTTTTACTTCTATCGGTATTACATTCAAACCCATATTCTCCGGAAATTGATCTGCCATATGTTCAGGTCTTGCAAAATAGGTAAAAACTTCGCTAATAGGAGCATTAATTTGCATGCTCTTATCGATCGTAGTCAATGTAAGATTCAGGATTTGCTAAACTGGATTTAAAGGTTTCTTAACCGGTTAAATTTTCTACTTGTAGAATTCCTCGGTTCTGTGGATTTTTGACCCACCTCAACATACAACCAATCAATCCAAATTGACTCTGGAGGTAAATAGATTACTAATACTGAAAAGCAATTAGAACCTACTTAATTAGCTATGTATTGAAAGCCTATTACACAGGCGAGAGTAGTGAAGTCCTTCTGCTGAAAGTAGTATTGAAAGATCTTTCAACATTCGTTTAGCAGATATCTCATTACAAATACATAATAAAATGAAATTCCAGAAGCTAATATTTTTGGATGTGCTTCTGATGCAAGACGATTCTGTTACTGGATAGGATATTAAGTCACTGCAATGGATTCTTATTTACTATTTCATCTAAACAGTGTATTATATCTTGCTTGGTAACATCAATGGGATTATTATCAAGATGTCCTCTATCAGGCATAATTACGTCTGCAGCTTCATCAAGTGATTGCTTTAGTGTTAGTTGCTCAAATTTCAGCTTTTGACATACTTTCTTGAATCTCTCATAGTATATTGATTTATTAAATTTATGTGCAACTGTAGTACATGAAGAAAGTGAATATCCATGAGGAACTCCCTCATTAGAAAATACATAGGACAAAGCATGTCCCAGTGTAGTCGAAGAATTTCCAAACCCTATACCAGAAAGCATAGCACCGTATGGTAACAGATCTTGTTTATCATTCATAATCGCGTCTTCAAGTATATCAAAAGCTTCTTTGCAAAATAATTTGGTAAATGGGTTACCTAGTTTGCTATCAAATCCTTCTGATGCCTGAGCCAATGCGTCGCATGCAGAATTTCTCATGATATTAAACGGAGTTCCAGGAAGAAAATAGGGATCAACAATGGCAGCGTCAGCCAAAAAAGCTTCGTCCTGTAATAGTTTTTTCTTGTGATCAAAACTAACTACTGCATATGTAGTCATTTCTGCACCAGTTCCAAAAGTAGTTGGAATGAGAATCTTTGGAATCCCGGTTAATTTTCCAAGATATTTACATACATCCATTGAGCTTCCTCCACCAAGTCCGATATACGCAGAAATCTTTTTGCCTTCGAATTTTCTTTTTATTTCTTCGATCGTTTCAATAGCAGGGTCTGGTGTTACCTTGTCGTATATTTCATATTTTTGTAGTCCCATATAGCTTAACCATTTCTCATAGATATCGGGAGTAGTTGTAGTAATTACAAGAGAATTTTCTGGATATTGAAATTCACTTGCAGCATTAGCTCCATAGGCTATCTTCCTTGGCATCATTACTTTCCACATACCCCATGTGCTATGCCAATTAGTATTATGTTTTACTCTGATGGATTAATCAAACGTATATTCGGCGAAACTTTTTTAGAAATTTCCCTTACATCCAAAAAGACAGTAAGAATCATGACAAATAATATTAGTCCCATTCCTAAATGCATTGTCACAAGAACCGCATGCAATTTTTCAACAATAACAAATGCACCAAGGGTAATCTGTCCTACTACCAAAGCTGCAGCAATCATTGATGCTATTTTTGTAGATCTAAAAGTTTCTTTTGATTTCAGTGTAAAAAACATGGTGACAAAAACCATTATGCCGGTTGTAGCAGCCACAGTTCTATGAAAATATTCAATGACAAATTCTTTCATTGGTATAAGACCTGCCGGACAAAGAGGCCAGTCAGGACAGCTCAGTCCTACTCCTGATGAACTAACATATCCTCCGATAAAGATAAGCGCAAATAATATCGACAGGGTAGAAAAGGAGAGCTTGGTTAGGAGCATTTTATTTTGCAGTTGACATGGCGTTTAATCATGTTCTGTTTGTAATTTTCATGGCTACTGGACTACAAGTTTGCCCAACATGTATGGATGAACAGCGCAATAATATGGATATTCTCCTGGATTCATATTAGTTGTTTCAATGTCTGCTGTTGCACCGGCCTCTATAATGCTTGTATCAAATTGTGCTGCACTATTGGGATCAGTTGGTCCTGTTCCGCTTGTAACTGTGTGAGGTAAGGTGTCTTTGTTAGTTACAGTTATCTTGTCACCTTTCTTTACTGTGAGTGTCGCCGGATCATAACTTGGACTTCCTTGTACTGAAGATCCTTCCAGTATTGTAAGTGGTGTTCCAGGTGGACCTGCCGGTGCTGCAGGTGCTGCTGCAGGTGCTGCTGCAGGTGCTGCTGTGGAAGCTCCACCGCCAGCGGTTGCATTTGCATTACTCTTAGATTGCTGACTTGAAGCTCCATCAATTACTCCGATACTAGTTTGAGTACCAGTCGCTATCGCAGGAGGTTCTTCATGCTTAAGCGATGACGCTGCAGGAGGATGATGGATCATTGCTTGCCAGAAAGGTACTATAATAGCAGTGCCGATTGCAAGTGTAATTACTACAATGAGGATGCCTTTTGCCATCCTCTTTGAGCTAGTTCTAGTGATGGGGCTCTCGTCGTGTGTAGTCATAATACTCTTCTCCAACTTTGAAAGGATCTTTCATATCTGCTTCCTTACCACTTCCGGCAGATTTTATCAAGTTAACTAACATAATGACATATGACAGCCCAGCGACCCAGGCACCTATGGTTGCAATCTGATTCATTATGAGCCAGCCAGGTATGGTCCCATCATAATCTGCTATTCTACGAGGCATACCATGCAGTCCTAGCAAATGTTGTGTCATAAAGACAAATATTACTCCAACAAAGGCCAATACAAAGTGTACCTGAGCCGCCCTTTCGTTATACATTCTACCGGTTATTAGCGGGAACAAATAGTAAATGAACCCGGTAAATGTAAGTGATACGGTTCCCATCAGTATTAAATGGAAGTGACCTACAACCCAGTAACTATCGTGAGTTATAAAGTCTAATGGAAGTGCAGTGTTTACTACTCCACCAGCTCCTGAAGCAAAGAACAGCATGATTCCACCGACTCCAAATAACATTGGAGCACCAAACTTTATTCTACCTCCCCACATTGTTGCAATCCAATTAAACACATGCATTGATGAAGCTGGAACAGCAGCCAGCGTTCCTACCATGAAGACTGTTTTTTCAGTGAAACTCATACCTGTTGCAAACATGTGATGAGCCCAGGATGCAAAGCCTATCAATGCTAGTAGTACAAATGCAGCCACCCCAGACTGGTAACTAAAGAGTGGTTTTCTCGAGAATTTTGGTATTATCTCGTATAGCATTCCTACTGCAGGAAGTAAGAATATGTACACCTCAGGATGGAATGTAAACCAGAATAGATGCTGATACGCTATAGGATCTCCACCCATTGCAGGATTGAAGAATCCAGATATTCCAAGTCTATCCGTATATAGCATTATTAGAGATGCAGCAAAAGTGGGAACAGCTACAATTGTCATAAAGGATATGGAAAGTATAGACCATGCAAACAGAGACATCTTCATAATGGACAAGTCAGGATGTCTGCATTTTAGCATAGTTACAATAAAGTTAATGGAACCTAGTATTGATGATATTCCTAAAATCTTTAAACCAAAGATCCACATTTCGGCAGCAGGTCCTGGTGCTCTTATAATTGAATATGGTGGATATGCTGTCCATCCAGTGTCAGAGAACCCCAGCCAAACCAGTGCAGCTCCAACAGGAATCATCCAAAATGCAACTGCATTTAGTTTTGGCCATGCCATATCCTTGTATCTGACCATAATGGGAATAAGGTAATTTCCTACACCTGCAGCAAATGGAATTGCCCACAAGAAAAGCATTGTTGTACCATGAACCGTGAAAAATCTGTTGAATGAAGTTGGATCTTGTATTATTTGTAATCCTGGAAGGAATAATTCTGCACGTAATGCCAATGCAAGTCCGCCACCTAGCATAAGCGCTGTAATTGAGGATATCATGTAAAGTAATCCAATATCAGTATGATGTGTGGAAAATAATATCTCCCACATTGGACGTGGTTGTTTTACTTCTAAAACCATTCTATCTAATTACCCCTTTAATTGGAATTACATCAGGCATTATATCAATAAAAGTATTTTGGCTGCACTTATTTGGAAAGTTGATAAAAATTGTCATGTCCACTAACTATTGTACAACTAGTTTGCCCAACATGTATGGATGAACTGTGCAATGGAATGGATATTCCCCGGGGTTTATGTTGGTTGTTTCAATGTCTGCCGTTGCTCCTGCCTCCAAAATACTTGTATCAAATTGTGCTGCACTATTCGGATCAGTTGGTCCTGTTCCGCTTGTAACAGTGTGAGGTAAGGTGTCTTTGTTAGTTACAGTTATCTTGTCACCTTTCTTTACTGTGAGAGTTGCAGGATCATAACTTGGACTTCCCTGTATTGAGGATCCTTCCAGTATTGTGAGTGGTGCTCCAGGTGGACCTGCTGGTGCTGCTGAAGTTGCGTTTTGGCCCTGTGCTGGTGCTGCAGGTGCAGCTGGTGCTTGTGCTGACGCAGGTGCATTTTCTGCAGCTTCAGCAGTTTGAGGTTCAACAAATAATTTTGCTTTCATAGTAGGATGCCCAAATCCACAATATTCTCTACATTGTATATGATATTCACCAGGTTTATCAAAAAGATTCCATACAACATTTACTCTACCAGGAACTGCATCCATAAGAATTGTGTAATCAGGAACATTGAAATTATGAATAACGTCCTTTGAAACTAGCTCAAATTTGTAAGGGACTCCTTGCTTCAAGTGGAGCTCACCTGTTTCCTTTTTTCCATCTTGATGTTCAAAAGTCCAGAACCATTGCTGGCCAACGACCTTGATTGTTTCTGCTTCAGCTGGAACGTGTTCAACTATCCTCTCAACATTCCAAGATTCTGCTCCAACCCATGTAAGCAGTGATATGACTACGCCGACATATACCCATTCAATTGTTGCATGGCCCATTCTTAAACGCCCTCTATTTCCCTTACCTTGTTTTTCTTGTGACTTTCCCTAAAGCGCCAACAGACGTATACTATTGCACCTTGAACTACAGCTCCAACAACGAATGCAGCAACCATCAGTCTGTAAAATAATGACCAAATTTCTACTCTTCTAATGACGTACTCTTCACCTTCCTGTGCAAAAACTGTGTCAAATGAAGAGAGAACTATCACAACAAGAGGCGAGAACAATAAAATAATAAACCATATATTTGATTTTGGTGACATCAAATTCCTTGTCCGAGGTCACTACTCACCTGTATCTAATTTAAGGTTTTTGCAGGACGCTTGTATTCATTCGTCAATATATCTATGAAATCCCATCACATTAACCCCTGAAAGCGATAGGATGCCATTTTCGTGTTTTAGAATTGTCATTGAGGCATTGCGTATGTGCCATCCATACAGACTTTCTGGAGGGAGACCTAACATTATGGATACTGCTGCTTTAATTGGGTCTAAATGTGTAACAAATAGCAGATTCTTGTCAGGATAGTTTTTCATAGATTCATCAAGCAAATTCTTTACTCTTTTCTTAACTGCTGAAAAGCTTTCAATGCCATAGCTGTCAAGAATTGGATCATCTCCGGTGTAGAATTTCAGAAAAAGATTTCCATGTTTTTCGATAACATCGTCATAATTCATACCCACCAAGTCACCCAATTCTATTTCGTACAATCTCTCATCTGTCTGGTATTGCATATCATTTATTTCACAAATTATTTTGGCAGTTTCTATCGCTCTCGTTACTGGACTGACATACACTTTGTCAATTTTCAATTTTCTTAGGTGCTGGCCCGTATCTTTGACCTGCTGTATTCCACGTTCTGTAAGATGTGATTCTATGTGTCGGCCCACCAACAATCTTTTGACGTTATTGTCTGCTTCTCCATGGCGTACAAAGGCTATAAGCGGCAAAACAATTGAAAATTACAAATCAAGTCTTAAATTTGTTTTCCGTTTTAGGTTTAGATTCCTACGTAAGACTATTCATTACCCTTTTTTGTTGTCAACATCAGTAATGTATGGACACTACAGTAAATTTATTCAATCTGAAATTCAGATTATAACCTTAATTAGGACGTTCCAACACTTTATGACAGATAATTAATGAAGATTTCAATTATTGGCGGGACTGGTGGAATGGGAGAAGGATTTGCTCTCAGATGGGTTGTTAATCATGATATAACAATAGGATCTCGTGATGCAGAAAAAGCAAAAAAATCAGCAGAACAATATATGAATACAGCATTATCATCCTATGGAAATAGCCTCAAAGGAACAATCAAATGCGCTGATTATGTTTCTTCGGCAACTGGTTCGGATATCTTGATACTCTCAATCCCCTATGAATCAATAAAATTGACTTGTGATTCTATATCAAATAACATAGCAAATGAATGTATAATAGTTTCTCCAATTGTTCCTATGGGAAGAAATGATGCAGGCTTTACGTATGTACCATTTGAAAAAAGTATGAAATCTGCGGCCCAACTTTTGACTGAAAGTCTACCAGGCAAGAAAGTTGTTTCTGCATTCCATACGATATCTGAAGTTAAATTAAAAAATGTCAATGAAAGCCTTGATTCTGACACGTTTGTATGCGGTGACGATCAGGATGCCATTACGAAACTAAATCAGTTGATAGGTGAAATAAAGGGCCTCAGGCCACTTTACCTTGGATCATTGGCCATCAGTTATCAGGCAGAGGTATTAACTCCAATGTTACTGAATGCCTCCAAAAAGAACAAGATAAAGCATCCTGGAATCAAGCTTACTTGAGTTGAATCCCCTTCAAGAAGGGAATGTTAATGGTAAGCATCGCAAAAATTGGATGTCCGGAATGGGACTAGTTGTTATTGTAATGGCGACAGTTATTGCATTAAGGAACTTTTATCTATATACGACTCATCTGTCGGTTGGTTTCTATCTTGATAATTATACGAACAATTCTGTAACGAATGAAAAATTTGTGTTAGCAATGCTGATTGGTGGTGGAATATTACTATATTGGGGTAAATATAGAAATATTGAAAAGTAATATAATAATATCTACAATTCTCGAAAAATTATAGTTTGATCTTTTTTAAATAAATATAGTGCTCAATTCATTATCTGTTTCTGACAAAATCGCTGAGCTTGTCCATAGCGTCTTCGAGAACCTGCTCATTTGGGAGATAAACAATCCTAAAGTGTCCTCTCCCCAATTCTCCAAAACCAGAACCATGTACAGTTAGTAAGCCAGTTTTGTTCAATAGGTTTAGAACAAAATCTTTGTCATCCTTCCAATGATTATCAAGGATTTTTGGAAATGTGTAAAACGCACCATTTGGCAATTTGCATGAAATTCCATCTATTTCATTAAGTCGCTTTACTACTAAATCTCTTCTCCTCCTTAATTTAGATACAGTTTCGGCAATATAGTCCTGTGGTCCTTGCAGAGCTGCTACTGCAGCCTTCTGTACTGGAAGATTTGCAGCTATCCGAACTCTAGCCAGTTTTGGAATATTGTTTCTGATATTTTCTAGTTTTTGACAATCACTATTCATGCAAATATATCCACAACGCCAACCTGTCATGAGATAAACTTTTGAAAAACCATTTAGTAATATGACTGGTGCGTCTTTTGCCACTTTACCAATTCCAGTAAACTCTTTATCAAATACAAGTTTATCGTAGATTTCATCACAAATAATGTACATGTCATGCTCAACGGCAATGTCAATTAACTGTTTTAGGCTCTTGCTACTAAATACCTCACCGGTTGGATTATTCGGATTTATTATGCAAAGTGCTCTTGTCTTGGGCGTAATCTTTGATTTGATATCATCAAGATCGGGCGTTCCATCTTCTGTTAATTTAAACTCAACTGGTTTGCCTCCGTAAAATTTTACGTATGAGGAATAAGGAGGGTAATACGGTCCTGGCATCAAGACCTCTGAGTTAGGTTCTACTATAGAGGCAGCTATCATATCTAGTCCTTCAGAAATACCATTTGTAACAAGAACATCGTCAACAGTTATTGCCAATCCCTTTTGCGCTTCTTTCTTTACTATTGCTTCTCTTAATTCCAAGATACCTTCTGAATCAGCATAATAATTCAAGTTGCTTGAAACTGCGTCTATCAATGCTTTCTTAATGTGGTCTGGAGTAGGAAAGTCATATTTTACCGGATCACCAATATTCAAGTAGATTATTTTCTTCCCAGTTTTTTCATATTGTTTGGCATGTATTGTTATATCTCTGATGGCATACTCTACATTGGATATTCTGTCAGATACCTTCAATTAATACAAATACTGAGAAATATTTGAGATAATAAATTGATTGTTATTA
Organism: Nitrososphaeraceae archaeon; assembly: GCA_035250685.1. Lineage (GTDB taxonomy): Archaea > Thermoproteota > Nitrososphaeria > Nitrososphaerales > Nitrososphaeraceae > TA-21. Next base: position 9,234 of record DATFEX010000059.1, read on the forward strand.
ATTGAATTGTGTATGTCAATCAAAATCAATTCTCGATTAGCTCAATTGATATAGAACTTGAATTTAATTTTAAAGTTAGAAGCAAGGGTCCGTAGCGTAGCCAGGATATCGCAGTGGTCTTCGGAACCACAGATCGAGGGATCGAAGCCCTCCGGGCCCATGAATGTGATATGTTGATATCTATAGGACTTTTGCAAAATACATTATTTGCAGCTCACACGAACCGCAGAGCTGGGTATTGAAGGTAAGATAGAGTATTACTACCTAATTGAAAAAGTTGTTTGAGCCTCGCTAATATCTGAAGTAACTGAAGCCGAATAATTCCCTGAGGGCGCCTGATTTCCATTCACACCCATTTGATCCCACCTGAGAGATTTCGAATCACCTGGTCCAAGAATTGTAATTACTTGCGATGATAGAATTGGATATAATTCGTCTGAAGCCAAGTTTCTTATTTTGAGTCCAAGTGCAGAATTTGGAAATGTCAATTCTTCTGATCCTTTATTCGTTATTGAGATACTAACTATTTCCCCTGGGTTGTATGTTTGCTTATCAGCCTGAATGGCTACAATGTCTTGAGTCGAATTATTCGTTTCACCAGTTAACAAAGTATCGTTAGCAATATTGGTTTCATTAGAGGTACTGTTTGAATTGTTTGTTAATGAGTTACTTATTGAATCTTGTTCGTTATTTGTTATTACTGCGCCTGGAACATTCAGAGTCATATTGTGAGCATCAGTCTGATTTTCCTTCTTTTTGTCACATTCACTTTCTAGCGGACATATCTGCCCACCTTCAGATAACACCTTATCAATCTGATTAGGATCAAATGCATGAACCTCAAATCTAGGCATTAGTTGAGTTGATGGATTTACTAACAGTGTAGCAAGAATGAAGAGCAAAATAGGAATTTCTGAAGTTCTTGTTTTCCTATTTTTGTGTTCAATCATGCTAAAATGTAGTAAACATTATTTTTAATTGTTGCTTTCTAAGTCATTATCATCATTTATCTAATCAGTTCTTGATTGGAGAGAAATTTATCACAAGTCTTATAACATATACGGTGTATTATCTCGTTATGACTCATCATGTTGCAAAGATAATCGAAATAATAGGAAGCTCAGATAAGGGATGGGAAGATGCAGCTCAAGTTGCAGTAGATGAAGCGAAGAAAACCTTGCATGGGATACATGGAATTGAAGTTGTTGACATGACTGCCCATATAGATTCTGCCTCAGGAAAGATAACAAAATATCGAACGTGTGTAAAAATATCCTTCGCAGTAGACTAGCTTTGTAAGCTTAGCAATTCCAAGATGCTAAGTAAGATAATTGCTTTGCTTAATCCAAACAGCTACCGTAACTTCTTAAACTACTAAATGATTGTATTGGAATAGATTTGGAAATGGAAAGTGACAATAATGAACCTGTCATGTGCAGTAAATGCAATAAAGCATTTGAAAATGAATCTGAATATTTAGAACATTATAAAGAAAAACATAAACCTGAAGATAGCTGAAAATTTTCCTTTGGTGATTCTTTAGAATAACTGCCTACATTAATCTGCTTTATCCTAAACTATTCAGATTAATTAATTATAAAAGAGAAGTTGGGTTATTCCTTCTTTGATTTTTTGCCCTCATCTAGGTTATCTGTTCCTTTTTCATTGATGGTAAACCTTACTTCGCTGTATGGATGATATGGAGAGTCGATCATTTTTGCTACCCTGTTTTCACCAGATTTTCTTAAATACACTCTATAAGTTGAAGCATGACCAATTACATTTCCACCGGTCGGCTTTGTTGGGTCACCAAAGAATGTATCTGGAGCAGATTGTACCTGATTTGTAACTACTATTGCAATGTTATAAATTTCGGATATTCGAAGAAGTTTGTGCATAATAGTGTTAAGTCTTTGTTGTCTATCGGCAAGCGTTCCTCTACCAGAGAATTCTGCTCTGTGTAATGAAATTATACTATCGACTATAACCAGTTTTGCTTTGTAATCATCAATGTATTTTCCGAGATTTTTAATTATTAATTCTAAATGTGCGCTATTGTAGACTTTACATACTGCTACATTTTGCAATGCATTTACCGGATCTATGTTTCTACTACTAGATATTTGCTCCAGTCTTTCAGGTCTAAATGTCCCTTCAGTATCAATATAAATAACTCCACTGTTTAATCCACCCGATTCTTTTGGTTGTCCAGCAGTAATGCACATGGTATGACATATCTGTGATTTACCCGAACCAAATTCACCATAAAGTTCAGTGACCGCCTGTGTTTCTATACCTCCCAAGAATAAATCGTCTAGCATACTTGAGCCAGTAGAACATCGTAACAACAGTCTTCTTTTCTTTAGTGCAGTATCAGCAGTAATGAATTCCTTATCAAGAACATCTGATTCTCTCAATAGTTTTTGTGCTGCCATTATGAATGAAGCGGCGCTTTCTTTGGATGCGTTAATATCTACTGCTAGATCTTCAACTCCGGCGACAGCAAGGTCCATAACTGAAAAAATTCCTGCTTCTCTAAGTTTTTTTGCAGTTGTAGGGCCTATTCCTTCAATATCTTGAATTTCAAGATTTGTAAGATCATTAATCTGAGATTGTTCTGATAATGTACTTAGGGATGTTTCAGTATTAATGACGGTATTGTCATTATCTTCTTTTTCTGATTGGTCGTATTTATTTACAGTATCATCAGTATAATTCTCGGTAATATTTCCAGACTCGTCTTTTTTTTCTTCCTGTATGTGAGAATTTGAATAAGTTGATTTTTTAGTTCTCATTCTATACATCATGTAGGTCTATTGCATTTAAGGCTTGAGACACTGGTAGGGGAGTGGGTGGGTTATGATGGATTCTGCAGTTTAGAATACAAAGACAATTTAATACCCAGGACTATATTCAGAACAATATTGGAATAAAAATTATTTAGGTAGAAATATTCATGATCTACATGTATCACCCTGCGAGGTAATAATCGTAAATGTTGCCAATCGAATTATTAAGAGTAAATATATCAACCAAAATGAATCATATAAAGCCAGTATTCTGTAATGAGAATGAACTTTCTTTGCCCACAAAGATAATCAAAACGTATCAGGAAATGGCCGAGAAAAAAGTATCCAAAGCAATTGTCGATGAAAGTATCTCAAAAATTGAGGATAAACACTCCGACTATAAATTTGTCAGAGGTATTTGTCATCTTTTAGAACAAAGATGTATATATTCATCACCTGTACTGCATTCTGATAAAATTACTGAAATTGGTAACAATAATTCAAATAGTGCTATATATCTAAGAAGAGACATATTCGAAGAATCTTCTCGTACTGGTTATCCAGTTACAGAAAATGAGAGAAGGAATATACTCCAAAAAATTGCTTTAAAAAACAAGTTGACTATCGAAGAACTGGAACTGTCAATGTGGAATGATCTTGATAAGAACAGATATTTGAAAAGCTTTGATTCATTGTCTTCGCTGCAATTAGTTGCATGGTATAACATTTCCATTCTTCAAACTCTATTACTTAATTGCGTCAAATTAGAATTCAGTGTTTATGGAGGTTATAACTGGAAGAAAATTCTACATAAAATAAAACAACTAGGGTTGATGTACTTTCTTTATAGTGAAGCCGATCCAAAATCAACAAAAGATAATCAAAGTAAAAAACATAATATTGTATTTGGGAACGATAACGATAAGAAAATCATATGCGAAGTGGATGGTCCGCTTAGCATATTGAGGCTAACCGATAGATATGGTATCGCCATAGCCAAGCTTATTCCATTAATTATATTTACTGAAAATTGGTCAATTAACGCAGTAATATTAAGAAAGTCGGTGTCTGGAGCAAAGAAAACCTATAACTTTAGAATCTCAAATAATGATGAGGATCTCCCCATATTTGATGCATCAGAAATTACATCGCATTTTGATTCTCCTTCAATGTCTAACTCCAATCTTGGATCATCATTTGATAACGCACTTGATAACTTTGATAGTAATGTTGAAAGGAAATTTATGGATAAATTCCTTACATTTTCAACTAATTGGGGATTATCCAGAGAGCCAGATCCATTGATTCTGTCAGATGGTAGAGCATTCATAGCAGATTTTCTATTTGAAAAGTCTAAAGTTAAGGTGTATTTTGAGATAGTTGGTTTCTGGACCAGCGATTATCTGAAACGAAAATTAGAAAAGATAAAAGACTTGAACACAAATATCAATACTGCTCCTGATACCCATTTACTGATAGCTGCCAACATGGATAACTATGTTTCTGAAAACGGAGACAAGATAATGATAGATTCTATTTTTTCAAAGATTATGGCCAAAGAACAACTAATCTTGTATAAGAAGGATGAGATTCCCTTTGGTCCAATAATCAAGTATTTGAAAGAATTAGACTCTAGGATTATTGACGATATTACAATTAAATTCCAAGATACAATTACTAGAGAAATAGAAAAAAAGATTACAGAGAATCAAAATAAGATTATCTTTCTTGATCAAATTGCAGACAAGTATGACATCCCGGTTGGATCGGTACTGAAAACAGTAAGGGATCTTCAATCAAGCAATGAGCGTTCAAATGAACCAGTTATAAGCATACTGAATAATTTTCTATTAATAGACAATTATATGATATCCATTGATAAAATTAACATGATGTTACCAGAACTTGATAAAATTAACAAGTTGCAGGATGCCATTTATTTTTTAAGCAAAAACGATATTCCCGAGGAATGTATTACTTTACTTATTCCAAAAATCGGATTTGAAATTATTTGGAATGGTATTGATGCTAATGATGCGTCAATACAAAGACAATCAAAAAAGAAATCCTAACTATTGGACATTTCCGCAAATGCAAGATTGCAAGGTAGAGAAATAGTATATATGTTGAGGGCATCGTACAATTGAGATATTGCGATCTGACAAAAGAGCAAACATTTGGCTTAAGAACAACAAAGGTAATTGGAGAGATACTGCTTGCCCATGCGGTAGTAATTTTCATTTTAATGGAGATATTGATGAATTATTCTCATGGGAGCGGATACATCTAAGACACATGACATCAGATCCCGAGAATCATGCAATGCTTTCACTTTATCCAACAGATATGGTTATTTTTTACCATTCTACAAGTGGATACATTGTTGAAATCAGAAAACACAAGCCACATGAAATTAAGGATTTACAAAATGCATGCTTGTA